>JANNNN010000932.1:0-6179 GCA_031398555.1 Planctomycetia bacterium
AGGCTTTCGCATGAGCGAGAACCGACGCGAGCAGCTGAGGATCGCTATCCTCCATCAGGGCAGCACCGTCGCTGTGGGCCCGCCTTCGCAGCTTCGCAGTGAACTTGGTGCTCAGGTGCTAAGTATCCAGACCAGCGATCAACCGGCGGTGCTTGCTTGGCTAGAAGAGCGTTCGATTACTTCGCAGCTATTTGAAAATCAACTGCGAGTTACAGGGGCGGGTGCCGCGGAGCTTGTCGCTCCACTCGCACAGGATTTTGGCACGCGCATTCAATCGTTAACACTGGGTCAGCCAAGTCTCGAAGATGTCTTTGTCGCGAGAACGGGGCACAAGTACTGGTGAGTTTCACGTTGCGTAGGCTTCCAGCCTGGGTCTGGATTGCTTTCCCAGGCAGGCTGCCTAGGCTACGAAACAGCTGTATTTCGCGTAAACTATGCAAATCTTGGAAACGCTCCGACGAAGTTGCGGGTTTCCAAGACTTTGCGGGTTACTGCGAAGTACGGCTTGGGATGACTACTCGAACACCACTAAAGCGTTTGAAACTCGAAATATGAGTCGACTGATATCGTTTGCGGCCCTGATTGCGATCATCATCGTTATTGGCCTGTTGTTTTACAACGTCATGGTCGGCTTTTTTGTGCCGGTTTTTTTGGCGGCGGTTTTGGTCGTTGTGTTTCACCCGATGCATCGCTGGGTGTTGATGAAAACGGGCCAAAGAGAAAAGCTTTCGGCGGCCATCACGACCTTTCTGATCATATTAAGTGTTCTGCTGCCCATTAGCGTGGTGGTGACAGCGGCGAGTGTTCAGGGCGTAAAGTTGATGTCGCAAGTAACATCTTCTGGCATTCGGATTGGTCTCAGTCGCATCCGCGATAAGATCGGGCTCCACATGGATTATGAAGAGTCGTTACGAGCGTCGCAAATTGACTTAGATCGCATCATGTTGGAAGCTGATCAAACTTTTCCGACTGAGAAAAGTCCTAACGTAAGCATGTTAGGAAAAGCGGCTGCGAAAACGTTTGCCGACTTTCGCGAGGATGTCCGAAAGTCAAAGGGCGACACCTACGACGAGAAGTTCAATGGCATCTTGGAGTTAGCCAACAAAATCTCCGAACCGGGGCAACCGGGTGAAGAGGACCTCGGCTTTCAAGAGTCGGCGGTTGAATTGTCGCGGCAATATGGCGTACTAAAAACAGAGCTTCTAGGGGGAACCTATTGGAGTTTTGCAAAAGAAATTGCGAATCCAACCCCCAAAGAAATTCAAGCCCGAACAGCGCAAATAGTGGACTACTTGCGTCCACGATTACTCTTGGTTACGGGGGCCACGGGTGCATTTTTTGTCAGAACAATTTTTGGTGGCGTAATCTTGGTGGTAGCGACGTTCTTCTTTTTCCTTGACGGCCCGACCATGATCAAGAATATGATGCACCTCAGTCCGCTGGATGATCGCTATGAAGATGAGTTGTTGCTGGAGTTTGATCGAATCAGTCGCGCGGTGGTGCTGGCTACATTGTTATCGGCTTTGGTGCAAGGCTTGACGGCTGGCATTGGTTACTACTTTGCTGGTATGGAAAGTCTTCCGTTACTGATCATGTTGACCTGTATGTTTGCGCTCGTCCCTTTCGTGGGTCCAGCGGTGGTTTGGGTTCCAGTTTGTTGCTACCTCGCGTTCTTTGATAACCGACCGACAGCGGCCATCGCGCTTGCATGCTGGGGTGTTTTAGTAGTAGGCACGATTGACAACTTTGTGAAAGCCTTTGTTTTACACGGTCAATCGCAATTGCATCCGCTACTGGCACTTCTAAGCGTACTGGGCGGCGTTCAAGCTCTTGGGCCAGTCGGAATCGTGGTGGGTCCGATGGTTGTAGCTTTATTGCAAACGCTTCTTAGTATTTTGCAGCGAGAACTTTTGCAGTTCGAGCAACAGCGCGCTCAACGGTTGCCTGGGGAATCGACTTCAGACGCGAATTCCGCCGAGTCGATTGATGAGGAACTCGCACATGTTGTTAACGAAGTACTGGCGGATACGGTAACGGAAGCAAATGAGCCGCGGTCGGCAAACGCGTAGGCAGTTAGTCGTTTTTCGAACCCCAAAAGTTATAGGTTCGTCTGTTCCAAAAGCCGCAGAACGTGGAACGTTCAATAATTTCTTCCCTGTCGATGCATTGTTGTTGGGCTATACAGTCGCTTGGGGATTATTGGTACCTAAAACGCGGTCGCAGGCGGTTTTTAAGCCGCTGGTAAGACCGGACGCCAACGGGTCGCGGACGCTTCTTGCTTTAGTTTCGGAGGCTAGCAGCCTCCGCCACGGTCTGGACGCTCGGGACAATGGTCACAAGCTACAAGGGCAAAATCCGATTTCTCCACGCTCTCGCGGTGGGTTGACGTTACAATGGTGGAAGCTTTTCAAGTTGCTGTGATTCGCCACTGTCCTATTGCCGACATTATTCGGTCTCATTTGGAAGTTCATCGTTCAACATGACGCAGACTAGTTTGAGCTTTCAATGGACCACAGGCACGCTGCTGATTTCTATCGCTGCACTTGCGATTGTATGTGGGCTCGGTTTCGTCGCTTGGCAGCGAAGTGGCTTTCGTCGTCAAATAATGTGGCTGGAGTTGCTTCGAATCGCGATGGTTGGATTCGCCGTTGTTCTACTGAATCAGCCTGAATCCGTCGAACAGTTTTTACCCGATCAACAACCAACCGTTGTAGTCCTAGGGGATGCTTCACTTAGTATGTCGACGCGCGACGTGGGTTTGAGCGATGCGACAACGGGCACGCTGCAATCGCGCGAACAAGCAATCTCTGGATTGATGCAAGAGGAAGCTTGGAAGGATGTGGGTTCGCAATTAAAAGTTGTGTTGACTCCGTTTGCGGCTGGAGACTTAAACAATCAAAGCGATTTGCATGCGGCCTTGAAGCGAGCTCGCGAAGATCATCCGAACTTGCGAGCCGTTGTGATGGCGTCCGACGGCGATTGGAATACTGGATTGCCTCCCGTTGAAATGGCGATGCGGATGCGTCTGGATCAAGTGCCCATTTTCGCGGTTCCGGTCGGTAGTCAATCGCGACTGCCCGATGTTGAGTTGTTGAGCTTTGATGTGCCGACTTTCGGTGTAGCAGGCAAGGCGGTGCGCATTCCGTTCACGATCGAAAGTTCTCTGCCGCGCGATCATGTGGCTCAGGTTGTCATGACGACCGCTGAAGGGGTGCGAGTTACTCAGGACGTGCGTATCGCTGCGATGGGAAGAACCACTGATGCAATCGTTTGGAAACCCGACTCAGTGGGCGACTATACATTAACTCTAACTGTGCCAACGCATGGCGAAGAGCGTCTGGGGGAGAACAATACAAAGACAACTCCCATCGCCATTCGCGAAGAAAAGCTGAAGGTTTTAGTCATTGAAACTTTGCCGCGTTGGGAATATCGCTACTTGCGAAATGCGCTCTCGCGTGACCCCGGAGTGGAAGTTTCTTGTCTGTTATTTCACCCAGGCCTGAGCAAAGTGGGTGGCGGCAATCGCGATTACATACAGGCTTTCCCGGACGCGCTCGAAGAACTCTCTAAGTATGACGTTGTGTTTTTGGGTGATGTTGGTATCGAAGAAGGTCAGCTAACTGAAGAGCAATGTCGATTGTTGAAAGGACTTGTTGAACAGCAAGCGAGTGGGCTGGTTTTCATGCCTGGCATGCAAGGCAATCAGATGACACTGGTCGATTCGCCGCTCGACCCACTTATACCTGTTGTCTATGACGTATCTCAGCCGGTGGGTTGGGGATCGAGAACACCTAGCCACTTTGCGTTGACTGAGCTTGGCCGCCGCAGTTTGCTTACTAAGCTGGCGGACACACAAGACGACAATATGCAAGTTTGGGAAAATCTTCCGGGTTTTCAATGGCACACTGCGGTCACACGCGCCAAAGCGGGAACCGATGTGTTAGCAGTCCATCAAGAGTCCGCCAACGAGTATGGTCGCGTGCCGCTGTTAGTGACGCGAACTTACGGCGCGGGCAAAGTGCTGTTTATGGGAACGGATGGGGCTTGGCGTTGGCGTCGTGGTGTCGAGGACTTGTATCACTATCGATTCTGGGGACAAGTCGTCCGCTGGATGGCTTATCAACGCAACATGGCCAAAGGTGAATCGATGCGGTTTTATTACTCCCCGGAGCAGCCACAAGTACGGCAAACAGTTTCTCTAAGCGTCAATGTGATGGAGAAGAGTGGCGAGCCGCTAAGCAAGGGCGAAGTTACAGCGCGGATCGCGGCGCCATCGGGTCGGGTTGAGACGGTTTCAATGTCCAGCAGTGGCGATGAGTGGGGCGCGTTTTCGGGTTCGTTCACTCCCCATGAGGCTGGACCACATCAAGTTACGGTGCGCTGTAAGGAGAATGGAGCGGAGTTGGAAACGAAGTTATTTGTCCAAGGCGCTACGCTCGAACGAGTCGGCAAGCCGGCTCGGCCTGAGGTTTTGGAGGAGCTTGCCCGCGTTTCGAAGGGAAAAGTCCTGCAAAATGTGGAAGTTGAAGAAATTGTAAGGGCGGTGAGTGATTTACCGACGCCGCAAGCCAAGATTCGTAGGGTTCAACTATGGAGTCACCCGCTCGTTGCCGCTACGCTAGTAACTATGTTGGGGATTTTTTGGGTGATGCGCAAGACTGCTGGAATGATCTAGCCGTGGCCGGCGCTCGCAGCGCCAGTTAGAAAAACGTGGCTGACGCTGCCAGCGTCAGCCTAATAGCACCGACGCTGGCAGCGTCGGCCACGATGACGATTGACGATGACGATGACGATGACGATCAGGATTGAATTTACATGTTACCGGTGTAACCAAAAGGAACGATCGATGAGTTCAGTACCAAAGTCAGACGGACGCGGATTGGCGGAACGCTTGAGTGTGCCCCAGTCGTTGCGCGAGCAACTGCAGCAGTTTCGCAGTCGAGTATGGTCGACCAAGATGCTCGAGTCGCTGGCTTTCGCAGTGGCCGGTGTGCTCGTCGCGTTTCTTGTCGTCTTCGCTGTGGATCGATTCATCGATACGCCGCAGACCGTTCGCTTTGGCATCTTCATCGCGACACTCGCCTGTTGGTTGGCCATCCCTTGGGCATTCCATCGCTGGGTCTGGCGTCACCGTCGGCTTGATCAACTAGCCAAACTGCTTCGAGTTCGCGAACCGAACATCGGAGATCAACTGTTGAGCGTGATCGAGTTGGCTGAAAGCGACCAAGAGCAAGCTCGATCGCGAACACTTTGCGCAGCAGCGATCACTCAAGTCGCTGACGCTGCCAAGAAACGAAATCTCAACGAGGCTGCTCCAAAATCGCGAATCAAAGCGTGGTCATATGTTGTAATCGGATCAGCTGTTGCTGTACTGGCCCTCGCTGCATTCTCGCCTGCCGCGACGGGTAACGCCTGGGCGCGGCTAATGACGCCGTGGCGCGATACACCGCGCTACACATTTACGACCATTCAACCCATCGCCTCGCACATCGTTGTTCCACATGGTGAAGCGATGACCTTGCCAGTCAAACTGGATGACAACAGTCGGTGGCAACCGAATTCCGGTGCATTGTCACTTACAGGACTACCAGACATTAAAGTCGATCGAACTGAAGAGGGCTATCACTTTGTCCTTCCACCGCAAACACAAACGGTTAATGCTCAACTGAAGATCGGTGACTTCACTCAGTCGATCGAGATCGAACCCAAGATGCGTCCTGAGTTAATTGAAGCGATGGCCCAGGTCAAATTGCCTGACTACTTACAATTGTCCGAACCGATTGATCGCGATGTCCGGGGCGGTACGCTCGCCGTTGTCGATGGCAGCACGGCAACTGTTCAAGCGGTTGCCTCGCGCGATCTGGACACCGCAACGATCAACGATCAATCGGTCGTGGTCCAAGCAGCAAAGTTCTCATCAGAACAAGTGGCTGTAGCTGAGAAAAGCGACAAGCTGAAGCTGCAGTGGCGCGACAAGGATGGATTGGCCGGTCGCGAACCGTTCGATCTTGCGGTAACACCTGTCGTCGATGAAGCCCCATCGATTGCGTCCCAAGAATTGCCGCGGCAAGCTGTAGTGCTCGATAGCGAACAACTTAATTTCAGCGCTCTGGCCGCTGACGATTTCGGTGTTAAGAACGTCGGGATCTCATGGAGGGGACTCGATGACAAGCTCCTAG
>JANNNN010000481.1:0-6863 GCA_031398555.1 Planctomycetia bacterium
CACCATTCTCCGCAAGCTTCGAGTTCGGAACAATAACATGGATGGGCAGGATGTACAGGATCTTAATTTCTCATCTTGTTTATCCTGTGTATCCATGTTCAAAACTCCATCAAATTCGAGAACGGAGACGGCTGACTTAAGTGCAATACGCCGGCGTCCTCGCCGGCGTCCTCGCCGGCGTCCTCGCTCGCACGGGGCTAAGTGTGTTGCAAGTGGATTTGACGATCTCGCTTTGCCGTAAGTAAACGAATTCGTTTGTGTATTCGAGTCAACTCTTGGGTTCAGCCGGCGGGGACGGCCGCGCTGCGAAAAACCGGTCAACCATTTTCGCAGTTTAGACTGGCGGAACGCCGGTTACGCACGGTCGAAATTAGAAATCCCGCATCGTTCCCCGCGGAGGTTGATTCACCATTCTCCGCAAGCTTCGAGTTCGGAACAATACATGGATGGGCAGGATGTACAGGATCTTAATTTCTCATCTTGTTTATCCTGTGTATCCATGTTCAAAACTCCATCAAATTCGAGAACGGAGACGGCTGACTTATGTGCAATACGCAGGCGTTCGCAGAAGCTGCCCGAACAATTGACCGGTTTTTCGGAGCGCGGGCGTCCTCGCCCGCTTGGCAAGGCACTCCGCGTGAGCAGATTCGAGGCGTCGACTGGAGCGGTGGACCGGAGTTGAATCGTTGGAATGGTTCACTCACAGACAGTGCGTCGGATCTTGTTCGTCGCGGAGCTAAGCGACTAGAGCAATCAAAAGAAATGGTGATTCAATTGAGAGCTATCGAAAAGAATCTCAATGTGAATGCCGAATCCCGAATTTGACCCCAGCGACAGCCGCCCGTCCCGCAAATAATCGCCAATTTAATGCCGTCTGGAATTAAAGATTGACCCGAAAACCACATCCGCTGCATCCGGTTTCTCACAAAACCAGTTACGCCCAGTGCAAAGGCGACACTAAGCCGGCAGTTTCGATTATTCTGAGACTTCCTCTCCAAAAATTGTCGCCTTGTGAAGTGATTTTCATTTCATGCGTTTCAACCACGTTTTCCTTGTAATCATTACGCTAGCGTTTGCGATTCGATCGGACAGCACTTGTGCGGCTGAGCCAGATTTCGAACCCGATGTGGCTCCGCTGCTCGTTCAGCGATGCTTGGAATGCCATGGATCGGTGGACCCAAGCGGCGGATTAGACCTCTCTCAGCACAAAACGCTGCTTCTCGGTGGCGATAGTGGCACGGCAATTGAGTCGGCTGGAATGAGTCACTTGCTCGAGCGATTGGTCAGCGGCGAAATGCCTCCTGAGAAAAACGGCAAGTCACAAGCGTTGCCTGAAAGCGAAATCGCAGTCTTTAAAGCTTGGATTGAAGCCGGTGCAAAGTGGCCCGACGGTAGAGTGCTCGACTTATTCGAGCGGACAACGGCCAAACGAGCCGGTCGCGATTGGTGGGCTTGGCAACCGCTTCAGTCCGCTGATCGCCAAGCGGTCGGCGATGAGAACGCAATTGACCACTACATTCAACAAAATCTCGCCGAGAAGAAACTTACAGCTGCACCTACTGCTGATCGCAGAACGCTGTTGCGTCGCGTTTACTTTGATCTCATCGGCCTACCTCCTAGTAACCAAGATGTGACTGCCTTCGAACGCGACAGCGCTTCAGACGCCTATGAAAAAGTGGTTGATAGCTTGCTCGATTCAAAGCAGTTTGGCGAACGTTGGGCCAGGCATTGGCTTGACCTTGTTCGATTTGCCGAGACAAACGGTTACGAACGGGACGCGGTAAAAGCCAACGCGTGGCGATATCGCGATTGGGTAATCAACGCGTTCAACGACGATATGCCCTACGACCAGTTTGTCACCGAACAACTTGCCGGATCAACCGATCGCTGCGCTGCTGACCGATCTGGAACAACGCGGTTTGTTGGATTCAACTTTAATCGTGTGGGGCGGGGAGTTCGGACGCATGCCGTTCAGTGAAGGAGTCGAAAAGCCTGGCCGAAATCACAATCCCTACGGGTTTTCGATGTGGATGGCCGGTGGTGGCGTAAAAGGTGGAGCCTCTTATGGCGAAACCGATGAACTCGGTTTTGCCGCCGCTGTAAACAAGGTCCATGTATCGTGGCCCGCGGCGACGAAATCGTTTCTACGAGGAGTTGATCCGTGCGTCGCGAGTCAACATACTGGTGGCGGCAACATGGTCAATTCGCAATCCTACCTAGTCAGCATACGTGGCAGGTGCAAGCGACGCCGCTATGGCTACCGGTTAAACGATTACATGGACAGACATGCGAGTGTTCAACGCGTAACATTGTTATTAAGTCAGCAGTCTCCGCTGGCTGCCGACTCAGGTTAAACGATTACATGCTTTGGTGCCTGCGGCCTGTTAAGAAAGATCAACCAAAATGTTAGTCACTCAAATTGCTTCAGTACCGTGGTTCGCACTTAGTCTAGCTGTCGTAATTGTTGTCTCTTGCATAAGTGACTCAGTCGGCGCTGGGGAACGAGCTAAGCGAGTCCCATGGCAGTCGAAATTCATCGGATCGCCCGAGCCACCGTTGCCGCTCGTACTGGAGCGAGCTTTTCCGAAGCTTGGCTTCATGGGCCCGATCTCCATCAATCGCATGCCCGATAGCGATCGCTTTCTAGTGTTAGAGCAGAACAACAAGATCTGGTCGTTCATCGCGAAAGAAGATGTGCAACAAGCGGACTTGCTGGTTGACTTTGCAAAGCAGCGGCCGCTATGCGGCAAGCTTGAGGGACACGATAAAGGGAACATTGCGCTCTACTCTATCGCTTTCCATCCACAATTTGCTACAAATCGTTTTGCGTATGTTTGTTATGTGTCCGATGGAAAAGGTGTTCAGAAAACGCATATCTCGCGTTTCACCATCGATCGCAGCGAGACGCCAAAATTGTTAGTCGCTTCTGAAGTGGAAGTAATCACCTGTGACGGTGGGGGGCACAACGGATGCACGCTGCTGTTCGACAAAGCCGGCTACCTTTACATCTCAATCGGAGATTTGACGGAACCATCACCGCCAGATCGTCTTAATACGGGGCAGGATATCAGCGATCTCTATGCTTCGATTTTGCGAATCGATGTTGATCACTCCAGCGCCACTCATAACTATTCCATTCCAGCCGACAACCCGTTTGTGAAACTGAAAAGTGCGCGACCTGAAGTGTATGCCTTTGGACTTAGGAATCCATTTCGGATGTCGATCGATCCGGTAACGGAAGATTTGTGGGTCGGCGACGTGGGCTGGGAAGCTTGGGAGATGATCTATCGCGTTAAGTCGGGTGGCAATTACGGCTGGGCGGTTAAAGAAGGACCAGGCGATGTGAAGCCTCAGAAGCTGGGACCGACTGAAATAACGCCAGCTGAAATTGCACTTGGACACAACGAAGCGGCGTCGGTGACGGGCGGTTTTGTCTATCGCGGAAAGAAGCTTGCCGAGATGAACGGCAAATACATCTTCGGTGACTGGATTACTCGCAAGTTCTGGGCAGCTAGTTTTGACTCGCACCGTGTTACTAAGCTGGAAGAAATCGCTGTTGGCAATGTCAAACCGATTTGCTTTGAAGTTGATGCCGATGGTGAATTGCTGATTCTTGAGTACAGTGAAGGGAATCAAGAAGGAGGCATCTATCGTTTCGTGCCCAATCCGGCAGCCAAAGAGCCTGTCGATCAGTTTCCACGGAAGCTGAGCGAGTCGGGATTGTTTGCGAGTACATCTGCGCAAACGCTGGCACCTGGTGTAACACGTTATAGCATCAACGCGCCGATGTGGGCTGATGGTGCTAAACCTGAGTACCTGCTGGCTATTCCTGGTGAAGAAACTGCGGTGTTTTATCAGAATCCGCAAAAGACATTCAATTGGTTCAATACCACGGTTACTACGCCAATTGGATCGGCGCTCGTGAAAACGTACACGCTGCAAATCGATTATCGGAAATCTGAAAAACTTCGCCCCATCGAGACTCAAGTCGCACTCAAAGATGCCCAAGGCGAATGGCAATACTACACCTATCGCTGGAATGAAGAAGGTTCCGATGCAGAGCTAGTGCCGGCTGGCGGTGCAAATCAAAAGTTCACTATTGAAGAGACCAATGGACCACGCCATCTGAACTGGCACTTTGCCTCGAGGTCGCAGTGTCGGACTTGCCACACGCCGTGGACCGGTGAAACGGTTGGCTTCATCGAAGCTCAGTTGCGAAGCCCTCACGCGTCGACGGACGCTTGGCGTGAGCTTTCACTGGGTGGCTGGTCAGCGATCGACAAAAAGCCGGAGCCTCTGGATGACGAACATTATTCGGCGATGGTCAATCCCGACGATTCGACTCAACCAGTAGACCGAAGGGCACGATCCTACTTGCACACCAATTGTGCTCATTGCCACATGAACGGCGGCAACGCTTCGACGGTATTTGAAACTTTGTTCAACAAGCCGTTAACACAATCCAAAATGTTGGTATCCAAACCCATGCGAGGCGATTTCGGATTGAAGGAATCTCAGATTGTAACCCCTGGGTCGCCGACGAAATCGGTACTTTATTATCGCATGGCCAAATCCGGCACTGGTCGAATGCCCCATATCGGTTCGCAATTGACCGATTCTGCTGGCGTGCGTTTGATCGGACAATGGATTGCGAGTTTGGCCAAGAACGCGGATCACTTAGCCGCCATTGACCAGTTGTGTGGTCCGGCTCTTCGTAACGATGATGAGCGAATGAGGGCGGCACGCGGGTTGCTTGAGAGCTTAGATGGCTGTGTAGAGTTGTCGACGGCACTTGCGGAGAGTCGTGTACCAGCTCGGTTGGTGCGTCTGATCGTTACCGAAGCGCTCAAGTTGGATGACGCAGCGCGGCGTGAGTTGATCGAACCCTACGCAGCGGCTGATCAGCAAGTCGATAGGCTGGGCCCGAACATTGATCCGGCGGTGTTGTTATCGATAGAGGGCGATCCACTTCAGGGTGAAAAGTTGTTTGCCGCGGGCGTTGGTCAGTGCTCGCAGTGTCATCGCATCGGCACGGTTGGAAAAGAGGTTGGTCCAGACTTGTCGCGCATCGCAGACAAGTTGAAGAATCGCGAAAAGATCTTGCAGAGTATCATCGAACCCTCAGCCGAAATCGACGACAAGTATCGAGCTGTGACAGTTCTAACGGTTGATGGACAGACACAAGTTGGTCGAGTACTCCGTCGCGAAGGGCAACTTCTCACGCTGCAAGATGCCGAAGGTAAGCAGCTTGAGATTTCGACCGATGACATCGAACTTGAGAAATCGGTTGCGAACTCATTGATGCCACAGCAACTACTTTCGCAACTGACTGCTGAGCAGGCTGTGGATCTGGTAGCGTATCTATATTCGCTCCGTTAGCCTGGCTATTGTGGCCGCGAACTCAAAACATGAAAAGCACGAAAATGCCGAGCAACGAAAGCACTTCAATACCCGCTTTTTTTCAGTTGTCTATTTGGATCATTAGCTGCCTTTTACTTATGTTCAATGTAGCACTAGCGGAGTATCCGCAAGATGAGCGTCCTTATGCGGCCAAGGGTTACGCCTGGGAAAACAACACGCTCGGAATGGACGAGCGCGTACCAATGCCTTGGGCCCCCTTAGGTTATGACGGCGAAAACGTCGAGTGTTGGGGACGGCGATTTGCATTTGGCAGCGGTGCCTTGCCGGTCCAAATCACCAGTCAGAAACTTGATCTGTTCGCCACGCCCCCGAAGATTGAGTGGCGAGTGGACGGACGTGATGTGATTACCAGTGCCGGCGGCCAGCTGGACCATGAGCTTACAGCCGAGCACAAGAGTGTCAGGAATTGGAAATCAACAGTGGGCTCGCACGAGGTGAGCATCACGACTTCGCTGGAGTACGACGGTTTTCTTCATGTGGCATTGCGTCTAGTTCCCAAAGGCACTGCAACCATTGAGCGGCTGGCGCTGACCTTCACGATGCCACGCAGTCAAGCAACCATGATGAATCATTTCGAACAATACGACTTCGAATTGCAACATGTGAATCACGATGATGTGTTAGGCACTGCAAGCCGTGTGTCTAAGCCGCTAGCGATGGCATTCACCCCTTCGATATGGATTGGCAATCATGCGATTGGCATGGAGTGGTCGTGTGAAAGCAATGCGGGTTGGTCGCCAATGAATTCATCGGAGGCAATTCAAGTCGTACATGGCAAAGATCATACCGCGTTGAAAATTAACGTCATCTCAAATCCTCGCCGCACGACAGAACCGTTCGAATTGAGCTTTGCACTTATGCCTACACCGGCCAAGCCTCGCGCGGATGGCTGGCGACGCTGGCGATTGACTACTGCAATGAATGAAACTGGGGGTTACGAAGAGGGCGACCGTGTTTTTGGCTTCGCGATGGGTTTGCCAGTGAAGTATCGCGGATTGCCAGGGATGTTTCCTCGATCGGAAAACAGCGCACATGAAATTGCACTTTTGCGTCAGCTCGCCGAAAAGAATCGTGCGGGTTTTATTCCTTATGGATCGCTTTATGGAATGCCGGCACTCTTACCCGATGGCGAATGGAAGGACTACGCGTCGACTTGGCGTATTAATCCGAATGGAGGTTCAGTGGCAAATGTCAATTGGGGACTTGCCCTTGGCCTGGCCAAGGGGGCAGAGTCGTTGATTTACGTATGCCCTTCCCAGCGGAGTTTTCAGGATTATTTAGTTTGGCAGTACGTGCAAGCGATCGAGCAAGGGCATATCAGTGGTGTCTACTTCGACGTTTCGGAACCGAACTTCATATGCGTGAGTCCAGCCCACCAGCATGCGGCTTCTCGTGAGCAAAGCTGGCAATATTTTCCCCTTTTTTCACAGCGACGTTTGATG
>JANNNN010001013.1:0-4978 GCA_031398555.1 Planctomycetia bacterium
CAGCACAGATTGCGGCGCGGCTCGGCGAGCAATCTCAGCCAGTCGTACTGGCTGGCGTTGGTGTCCTGATATTCGTCGACGAGGATGTAATGGAAGCGCTCGCGGTAGGCGGCGAGGACGTCGGGGTGCGCCTTGACGATCGCAACTTTAGCGGTGCATCGCAACCGGGCAACGTAGTCATCAGCTACAACGGCCAAAGCACAGCCGCCAACATCGCAACTGCGCTTTCTGCGGCCATTGCAGGGGCTGGATTGGGGATTTTCCCTGCCAACCTCGGTAACGGCGTTTTGAGTCTAGGTGCATTGCAAGCTAGTCAGGTCCAGGTACTGACATCCAATCTGACAACGAGTCGTGGTGTGATGAATGACGGTGAAACCTTCACTATCAACAATGGCACGCAATCGGTAACTTTCGAGTTTGAGAATGTAACGTTTGGAAACGGCTTCACAGCGGGCAACATTCCAATTCTGTTTAGCTCGGCGAGCACTCCTGACTCGGTCGTGCAAAGCATGAAGGCGGTGATTGAGGGTTCCAGCTTGGGACTTACCACCATCGTTCTTCCAAACGGCACACTGGAGCTAAACGATACGCCACGCTATCAAATCGATTCACGCGGCGCGCCGACGCTAATCAAGTCGGGTGTTCCGGGTGGAGCAAATGCGGTCTTCTTCACGGAAGATTCGACCTTCACCGGTGCCGATATGGTGCGAGCTATGGTCGATGCGATCAATGGCTCTTCCGCAACACGTTTGTCGGCGATGAACCGAGCGGGCGATAGTCTTTTCGTCGAAAATGCTGTATCGGTTAGCCCAGAAATCGATAATTATTTCTTGCGTGGTGTAGCGGATTTAGCTGGCAACTTGCTCAAGCCAAACCGAATCAACAACGAAACGCAGTTTACGATTTTGATGCCTGGTGTTCAGCTCGATTACGGCGATGCGCCAGATCCGTTCACTACTACCGGCGGTCGCTACCCAACCAAGCATGAGAATGATGGCGCACGCCATGTGCTTCCAGCCCTCGGCTCTACTTCCATCTTACTTGGCGGCACCATAACACCGGACTTGAACGGAACACCTACACCTGACGCCAATGGTGATAGTGATGACGGAGTCACCTTTGATTCTGCGACTTTACCAACTCGTGGCAAATTCAATCGCAACATATTCACTAGCGTAACCGTGACTCTCTCCAGTCCGGGTTATGCCGATGCATGGATTGACTTCAATGCAGATGGTGACTGGGATGATCCAGGCGAAAAGATTTTGGACGCAGTTCGCTTTAGCAACGGGTCGCTGACACGCACGTTCCAAGTCAAGGTGCCTGACACGGCTCCAATTCCTGCTGGACCGACTACCACGTTTGCTCGCTTCCGTTCGAGCAGTACTGGCGGATTGATTCCGACAGGATTGTCCGTCGACGGCGAAGTTGAAGACTACGCAGTCACGATTGTGCCGGGCACACCGCCAACGGCCATCAATGATACCTACAGTTTCAACGAAGATTCGACCTTCACAACGTTGGATCCGAATGGGTTAGCAACTCCGGGCTTCTTAATTGATGATGGTGTGGCTGCCAATGATCAGGATCCTGAGGGTGGAGCGTTGGGCGTGGAGCTTGTCACCTTCCCGACTCATTCGCTGACGTTCAATTTGAACTCAGACGGTACGTTTACTTATCGGCCTGTAGCTGACTTCAACGGCATCGACACCTTCACTTATCGTGTCAATGATGGAGTTTTAACATCGAATAACATCGGTACAGTGACCATTAACGTTGTAACGGTCAACGACGCGCCTGTGGGTGGTGTTGATACTCAGATAACTGATGAAGATGTTGCACTGAACCTGGCTGAATCAGTGCTACTTGCCAACGACACAGCGGGACCGGCCAATGAGTCCACGCAGACGATTCGAATAACTGGCGTGTCGCCGATCAGCGATCGTGGTGGTTCGGTCAGTTTGGTTTCGGGGCGTGTAATTTATACTCCACCTTCAAATTACAGTGGTCCGGATCGATTTACCTACACAATAACTGACAACGGAACCTCGGGCGGTCTTGCCGCTCCGCTGAGCAGTGTCGTTGTGGTAAACGTCACCGTACTCGACAAGAATGATGCTCCCATCACGGTGCCAAAATTTGGTGAAACCAACGAAGAAACTGCGTTGACCTTCAACACGGATGACCTAATATTCGGTGATTCCGCAGGCCCTCTACCTAGTGAGGCCGGACAAACGCTTACGTTCCGTGGCGTAATAGCTACAAGCACCAATTTTGGAACGGTTACACTGGATGGAAACGTCGTGCGGTATACTCCCGCACTCGATTTCACTGGTATTGACACGTTCTTCTATGAAGTAATCGATAACGGAACAAGCGGTGGTAACCTAGATCCAATGATCGGCCGGGGCACAGTGACTGTTAATGTCCTGCCGGTAAACGACGCGCCTCGGGTTAAGTCGCCGGTTGGTACGGTAACGATGCTGGAAGATGCTGCGGCTCGGGTCATCGATCTAAATACGGTGTTCTTCGATCCAGACGTCTTGAGCAACAGCGACTCGTTGGTCTTTACTGTTGTAGCAGGGCACAGCACGACCCTTGTTACTCCGACAATCAGCGGTGGCTTGCTTAGTCTGCAATTGTTGGCAGATCAGAATGGCTCGACTTCAATTACGATCAGGGCAACCGACTCTAATAGCCTGTCGGTTAGCACGTCGTTCAGTTTAGTCGTCACACCAGTCAATGACGCGCCTCGGTTTTTGAAAGCTCTGCCTAACCCGACTACAAATGAAGACGTTAGTCCGGCGAATGTTGTACTTTCGCCGGAATTCTTCTTCGATCCAGACGTTGCAAATGGTGACGTATTGACATACACCATCAATAGCAATTCGAATCCGCTATTGGTAACACCTACGATCATCGGCGGTACGCTTGCGTTTAGCATGGGTGCCAATCGTTCGGGCAGTTCGATTATCGTAGTGCAATTGTCAGACAGTAGTGGTCAAACGGTTACGGGCACCATGACATTGACTGTCGTCTCAGTTAACGATGCACCCGTTTCGGTTGCTGACAGCTATACGGTTCCGCGAGGCACGACGCTAAGAACAACCGATCCGCGAGGCGTAAATGCTGACCCGAATGACAATGGCGTTTTGGCGAACGACAGCGATCCAGAAGGCAGTACGATGACCGCCATCTTGGTGGCCTCTCCAACACACGGAACTGTCACGCTGAACACAGACGGAACGTTCACCTATGTTCACAACGGTTCGCCACAAGTGACCGATACGTTTACTTACCGCGCCAGTGACGGTAACTCACAGAACCCACTTGGTGCGATCACTACGGTCACGCTGACAATTGACAAAGCTCCACCGCCAACGCACCAGAATCCACTAGTCGTTAGCACTGAAGACGGGAACGCTGGTCATCGCGACGTCAATGCGGATGGATTCATCAGCCCGATTGATGCGTTGATCGTGATCAACTTCCTGAACACGCAAGGTACCAGATCCGTTGTAGGTCTACCTGCACCGCCGCCATACCGCGACGTGAACGGTGACAACCAGATTTCTCCGATCGACGCTTTGCTGGTAATTAACTACCTCAATGCTCGCGTTCGTGGCGGAGGTGAAGGGGAACTGGCGGGTGAAGGCGAATCGACTGCGACGCAGTGGATGTCACCGATCATCGCCGGATCGATTATGGCTGGTCGTGGAATTGAGAATACCAGTATCGGTGTTCGGACCCTCGAACTGCCGGAAGGCGAGTTTTATGGCCCAATCAAGCCGCTTGAAATTGGCAAGCCGCTTGAGACGGGAGACGACTACTTCGCGGAAGTGGGTTCAGACTCATGGTCGCTGGCGGATACCAGTTGGGCGGACGAGAGCAATGCGACGGAAAGTCAGGAAATGCCGGTTGATCTGGCTTTTGCTAGTCTAATGCCGGGCCTCGATGAAAATGAAGCGACGTAAGTCGTGACAAAAGCGAATCTCAGATCAAAATCGACCCTTTAGGGTACATAAAACGCGGAAAGGTGCCAAAATGGTACCTTTACGCCGTTTGAAATGACTAAGACAATTATTCAACTCAGAATTTGTTTCATATTTGATGACCTGGAAGGTAAGTCGTATGGCTAGCCACCTCTTTTCTTGGCCCACTTCTGCTAAGTCCTCATTGCGTAATCGTTTGCGTCGAGTGTTACTCGAATCGCTCGAGCGCCGAGAACTGATGGCCGCAGACCTCATGGGCTTTAGCGACTTGGGCGCTCCGATTAGCTACACATTAGCTGGTCAAGCGTCGCAGCCGTTGGCCTTCCAGACCACTGGCGACTTGAGTGGTATGTCGCCAGACGACGTCACCAATTATTTGGACACGGCGTTTGGTTCGAGCGGCGGCGATCTAACATCGCGAGCTTGGTTTCCACTCATTCAAGAAAGTTATTCGAAGTGGAGTGAACAGAATGGCTTGGCGTTCTCGTACACCGGCGGTCTGAACGCTGCCGATGGTTTGGTTGCCGAAGGTGAAGCCGGTGGGCCCCGTCTGCTGTCGATTGCGCCGAACTCGGGAAATATTTTCAGCTTTAATAACGTCAACACATTAACGGAAGCACCGACAGAGTTAGTATTCCGCTTTGACGGTTCGAGTGGAATTGACTCCAACACGATCGCACGTGGCATCAAGCTGATTCGTGCTAACCGCGATGCAGATTTCACAAATGGTAATGAACAAATCATTACACCGGGTTACTTGAGTTTTGGCGACAACAATAAAATCGTTGTGATGCGATTTGCGACAACTCTTCCAGATGATCTGTATCGCGTGGTGGTTATTGGAACGGACAACGCGGCGGCCAGTGAGACTGCGATCAAGAACGCAGCTGGTAGGACTCTCGATGTTCGCACAGTTGATTCAACGCCTCTCGATCTCACTCGCGACTCCGTTGACTTCAAAGTTGAGTTGGGCGCGCAAGTTGTAG
>JANNNN010001015.1:0-12498 GCA_031398555.1 Planctomycetia bacterium
AATGCCGAACGCTGGATCTGGGCCATCCTCAACACGCTCTATACCTGCACACTTATCTGGATCGTGTTCAGAATCTGCATGTGGAGCTGGGCTCAAATCAGTTCGGGTTTCTAGCCGGCAGCGACTAACTGTTTTAAGTGAGCAAATGTTACCCAGCTGAATTCCGCGTGCGGTTTCCACAGCCTGCACTTTTGGGGGTGTAAAAACAACGGATTGGAAAAGTCAAATAGGGACTGAGCTTTTTCTAGGACGCCAAAGGAGTAGGTCGTTCCTGAACTGAGAGGCGTACGAACACCCATCGCGTCCCTTCCAGGCTCTCCACTTTCGCGTCCGTACAAGACATCCAGCAACTAGTAACAGATGAACAGACGCTTCGCGTTTATTGCTAAATTGGACGGGACAAATGGTCCCATCCTACGGATTCAACTGCTTAATGAACTCGATGTAGTTCTTCCAGTCCCAAGCCAGGATGTCGTGTTTGCCTTCGCGGATGTGATAGCTTACTTGTCCAATTGAGGCGGTATTGGGTACTGGGAAATCATTCAAAGCAAGCGGCTGTTCACCGAGTTGTTTGTACAGTTGGCCAGCAAATTGCGCCGCGAGAAACTCACCTTTAGGATCGGCCCACAAGTCTTCCGATGCGCTTGCGACATACAACGGTCTGGGGGCGGCGAGTGCGAGTAACTGATGTTGATCGAACGGCAAATTGGCTTCGTTGTTTGAATACTTCTTGAAGTTGCCGCAGAACCAATGTGGGAATGAATTATTGATGCGCCACACCGTCTCGCCTATTTCCCGACGACTAATCGCAGCTCCACCGCAACCCGAATCGTTAGAAATCACCGCTGCAAATCGAGTGTCGGTTGCGCCGGCCCACAATGACGTCTTGCCCAAGCGCGAATGGCCTATCACGGCGACGCGTTTGGAATCGACGGCTTTCACATTCTGTTCGATACAGTCTAGTAAACGCGAAAGCCCCCAACTCCAGGCCGCAATCGTTCCCCAGCGTTCAGGATGTTCGGCCGAAGGGCGATGCTCAGGAAATAGCGCATGGACGCCATTTTGAAACTGGTCATCGAAATCCGGGTCGATGTCACCGCAATATGCCGTCGCTACGGCGCAGCCATTTTCGATGAGCATTTCGCATTCCCAGCGACGACTACTGGTTCCTCGTCCTGCCTCAGTGGATTTGTTATCGACGACTTTTGCTTCATCGTCTTTAGGAGCCCATGATGCGGGAATAAGAATTTTTGGATCAGTGTTCACCGTGTGATTGCCGCGAAAGTTGAGCCCGAGAAAACAGGGGGCTGGCCTGGCTGCGTTTTTAGGTGAGTAGATTAGCAGATCGATCCGCTGTGAACCACTCGATGTTTTCGCAGTGACAGCGAATTGTTGGCGAAGCGCTTTACCGTCAAAGGCTGGACCGCTTTCGACTTCTTTGCAATCCAGTTCGTATGGACTCGACGGATAGCTGCCAAACATCTCATCCGTAAAGAGCTTCAACAACTCGGCGCGTCTTGGCGCCCATGCGGCACGCGTCGCGGCCACAGAGTCCGGCTTGACGCTCAGGATCGGAGGCAACACAAATGCAGGTATCTTTTCTTCGTCGTAGTTTGCGACGAAGGGTTTTGCAGTTGCAGGTTTCTCTTGCGCGATTGCTGTCCGTGTAATCGGAACGAGTGAAAACACTGTGATCGCCGTCGCAATAAAGCTGTGTCGATGATTTCGCAACATATTCCGCCTCTCAAGTAACCGGGTTCCAGTAGGTGACCTGCCGATTGTACTCCAAGTCTAATAGTAGAGAGTAGCAGTGTCGCCTTGTGGTCGGCAAAAGTTGCGTCGACGCAATGTTGATGAAGGCGGTACTTTTGCAGATCAAAAGGCGACACGGCTACGTTCTTGGAGCTGGGACTTGCCACTCAACCATACAGCTAATCTTAACGCCCCTAGGTCGGCGAATTGGGCTTTCTGGATAGCAGCCTGTTTCCGGTTAAGACGGTCATAGAAATCTGAAAAATCATGCCCATAAAGCAAAGAGCGGGAGCCAGCCACGGAACGATACTGAATATCGTCGCGCCTTGCAGCAATGCTACCTCGGCTTTGAGTACGCCGTTCTCTTGAAGTGGTAGGCGAGCGGTGATTTGGCCGAGCGGAGAAATCACGCACGTCTCGCCGGTTGCAGCGCACCGCAAGTAGTAACGGCGACACTCAATAGACCGCAACTGAGAAAGTAAACGATGCTGCGATAATGTGAACTTACTTTCGAATGCAGAGCCATTGACTAACGAGATCAGTAAATTGGCTCCGCTCGCAACCATCATTCGCGATGCTTCGGGAACCATGTCTTCGTAACAGAGCATCGTTCCCAACTTCGCACCCGTTTTACTTTGGAGAATCTCTGCGTTAAGCCCTGGTGTAATGTGCTCTGCCATGTCAAATAATTCTGCAAGTCCGGGCACCGTCTCTTCGAATGGGACATACTCACCAAAGGGCATAAGATAGCGTTTGTTATAGCGAGCGGTGATTTTTTCGTGTTCATCGATCAGCATGGCACATACGTAAAGTGAATCCGGATTGTCGCGATCACCCACGTAGTTTTTTCCACCAAGCAGCAGTTCACAGGTCGGGAAGGGCCATGGACGCAGCCCGCGTTCAGGTTCACGTGAACATTCGAAGACGTGTCGGTCATCCGATAGTTCCTCCAGCGAAAGCTCATAGTTTCCACCGCTAGACTCAGGCCAGCAAACGATGTCAACGTCGCGAGCAACTGACTCAGTAAGTTCCCGTGACTGCTGGAGGCTGACCACATAACTAGGATCAACCTGAACCAATGCAACGCGAGACTTGGTAGCGGCTTCGGCTTTCGACTGCCAGTAATTCATCGCCAAGAAACTATAGATAATATTCAGGCTAACAATCGGCAGAGTGACCCACGCCCCTCTGCTCTGTCTGGACACAGCATTTCCGGACACCGCCTGCCTGGGCTGTTCCGAGGATAACCCAGTTTGATTTTTTGGAGGGTAAAGTTTTGCCCACAGCCAATACGTTGTAACAATCAACAGTCCGGCTGACGCGAAACCAATAAAGGTTGTCCATGCGGGTCCGAATATGTCGACGGCTTGCATCATCCACGGCCAAGAAAGCAACATGAAACCCATTCGCCATGGAAAGACGCTAGGCATCAGAAACTCGCACGCCATGGTCGTTAATGCAGCCGAAAACCAAATCGTGCAGACATCGCGGGTCAAGCGAGCCGCTAACCAATAGCCGAGGGCCATGCGAAGGCCATCCCAGAGGATCAAGGGAGTTGCAACCAAAAGTCCTAGACCGAATTCAGAGCTAAGTGTATAGGCCATCGCGCCGGGCGACCAATGGAACGCGGCGGCGATCGCCACAGAGGCCCATAGCCATGTCACCCAAAACGACGCCAAGTAATTAGGCCGTGTAACTAAATACAGTCCGCCAGCAATCGCTAACAAGCCACACCACGCAGCGTCCTCAACCAACCACGGAATGGCGTGGAGCGTTGAGACGGTGATTAGCGAGCCGATTGCGGACAAATGCTTCATGGTTAAACCTGCAAGACGATGCTCCGGTACACTGTCCGAAACATCGTCTTGTGAATTGACGTCGTGCGAGGCACCGATTGAAAATGGAACTGCGCTGGGTTATAGAAGTCGCCAGGCCTTTCAAACAACACAGGGCGCCCCAGGCACCAGCTTCCACTAAGGTACGTCGACTACCGAAGTTTTGCCTTTAGTTGTGGTCACAGATTTTTCAGCAATGCCTTCTTCGGTGACAATGTCGACAGCAATCACCTTGTGTGCACCTGCTTTGACCTGGAATAGAGCGCTGTTCTTTCCAGCGGCAATTTGCTTTCCTCCCAGAGCCTTAAATGCAGCAATCGGATCGGTCTTCAAGGATGCGGCTGTAATATCGGATGCTGCAACATCGACGAAAGCATAAATAGGGTTGCCACTTTGATTGACCACCTTGATGGTCGAATCCTTCTTAGTTCCGCCAGAACCACCTGCAAGTGCGGACGATGCGGAAACTGCCAGGCAACAAGCCAAAGCTACAAAAACTCTACGATTGAACATGTTGAGAACCTCTTAGATTGACGGACAAATATAAAACTAACCACTAACTGACACACGCTGAACCAAAAATCAAAGCCAGGACGTCCTCCTTAAATAAGTGAATCGTTTGCTCATCGTGGCAAATATCGACAATGCACTCCATCCATGCGCGAGTGCAAACTAGCTATTGATTTTCCCCGGTCTCGACGAATTCACCGCCGTTGCGAGTGCACAGCGCTCCAAGGATCTTTGCGTCGGTGTAAAGGGAAAGGAAAGTAACATGACCGTCCGCATAGGCGATGGGTACACCCATCGGATGCTTGGATTCCATATCGCCCTGGCCGTTGTGCACAGAGAGCACTTCCCCTTGCGAGAAGCAGTTCAGCCCGCAAGCCCATCGTCCGGCAGCAACAGGACTTCTATCCACGGACTCTGCGACGCATATCGTTGAACTCAAGCCATCAATGAAGGCGCCAAGGTTGATCGTTCATCGTTGGCTGGGGCTGCTAATCACCATCGCACCGCATCCGAAGGCTTCGTTTGGCCCATCTCCCAACGGCAGTTGTGCCAGCGTCGTACCGATTATCCCGCCGTAGTCCTGCTTGCCATCGAAATCCAAAACACCGCTTGGACAACGGTAGACATTCAACTTGCTCAACGAAGCTTGAGCATTCTGCCCCGACTGATTCCACGGTTTTTGAAAGTCAAACTGTTGAAAAAGTGGTCCTTGTTCCAGGAATGGTAGGATTCGCGCTGACCACGCGTGTTCAGTTCCCAATAAACGGTCACTACCTAGCGGCATCGCGTTATTCGCACCTGCGAAATTGTGAATTGCAATCCCAATGTTTTTGAGATTGTTACTGCAACTGATCCGCCGGGCACTTTCACGAGCCATGTGCACAGCAGGTAAGAGCAGTCCCGCTAGCATTCCGACGATGCTTATGACCACCAGCAATTCGACAAGTGTAAATCCTAAAGATTTTTTCATGGACACTCCTCGCGATCGGTCATCTTCAAACTACTCACGACCAACAGTTGGCCCCGGTCTTAGGAGAGATATTCTCCATCTAATCCAATTTGCCAATTTGCCCCAAGCGGCACGGTCCACGGTAGAATACCAAGACCTAAGAGCTTTTCAAGTGACCGATCATCATGGTTTGGCGAATTTTTGACAAAACGCGACTAGCAAAACTAACGGCTGTGAAGATGGGTCGTGTGCGAAGTTTGGGCATATGAAATGCAAGGTTGGACGCGCAGGTGGCGCGGGGAAAGTTATTCCGCACTAACCAATTCCAGCATGGCAGAGTTGCGGAAGCGTGCGGCAAGTTCGGCGCGACCAGCGACGCCGAAATGTCGATATAGAGCCTTACTATAGTCGTTGACTGTGTGCCGACTTATTCTTAAATGAGCTGCGATTTCCTTTAGACTGGCCCCTTTCAGCAAGAACTCGAGCACCTCGCGCTGCCGTTTGGGAAGTCCAGTTTTCTTAACTGTCTGCTTGCAATCGTTTGTGGCGGACGCCGATGCGGCGTTCAGGTTGGCAAGCATCGCCTCTATGAATGCTATTTCAAGTTCATTGAACGCATCCGCGTACAATGGTCTAACAAAGGCAACGCACGCTAATCTCCCATGAGGATAGGCAGTAAGACATAGTACCTGCCACTGGCACTCTCCACTACCATCTGCGTCGCTTGCGCACGCAACAACAGTAGAGGTCGCCGCATTCCGTTCTAGCGTACTTTCAATCAATTCGACGCACGGCGAATTAATTTTTTGCCATGGTATTGTCCGCGGGAAAAGTGGACTGCATGCGTACTGAGTCCAAGTTATTTTTGGATTAGCTACGTTTCCATTCCATGCACCATCATGCCGACTCCATCCAGTAGCGTGGAGGTGAGCAGAAATTGCATTGAACATAACGGCGTCCTCATCGCCTGGGCTGCAATTACCTACGGCCAGCCCCAACTCCCAGGCAATTTTTACTAACTGGTTTAGCTCACTCTCTGATTGCTTCAACATTCCTAAACTCCGTCGACTTTGAAGCTGCATTCCCAAAGCGCCTAGACCCCAACTTCGCCGTCTCGCGAATTTACTTAGGCCTGTTCGCTTTCCTGTGTGAAAAACCAGCCGTGCAGGTGTCGACTAAAATCCGTCCATGGTGAATGGAACAATTGCGCGTCTATCAATCAAACAGGTCGATCGCAACACCAGAAACTGGCCCTAGAAAACACTCTCTAGCTATCACTGCGTCGCGATCTGCTAAGCAAATAGGGGGCCAAAATGGCGCTTCCAAGAACAGGGAGAATCCAGGGAAAGCTCGTGTAGGGTGTCTTCCCTTCCAACAGCCCGACTTCGCACACCAATGAATTATCTATCTGCATGGGCAATCGCGTTTCGATTTGCCCGAGCGGATTGATCACACACGTCTCGCCCGTCGCAGCGCAGCGCAGAAGGTAGCGACGGCATTCGATGGCTCGCAGGTGAGCAATTAAGCGATGTTGATAGAGAGTGAAATGACTTTCAAACGCGGAGCCATTGGCTAGAGAAACCAGTAGGTTCGCGTTATGGAGCACCATTTCGCGGGCCGCTTGAGGAACCATGTCTTCATAGCACAACATTGTACCGATTCGAGCTCCGCAGCGAGCCTCAATGGGTAAGGCCGAATCCCCAGGCTGAACAAATTCAGACATGTCGAAAAGCTGGGCAAGACCAGGGATATATTGATCGCCAGGAACATATTCTCCAAATGGCATTAAGAATCGCTTGTTGTGGCGAGCTTTAATATTTTCGTGTTCATCAATCAGCATCGCCGTAACGTACAGCTCGTCGGGGTCTTCAGCGTTGCCCACATAGTTCTTTCCTGCCAGTAGCAATTCGCATTTGGGTTCGGGCCACGGTCGCATTCCACGTTCCGGTTCACGCGACATTGCAAAATTCTGCTCGACGTTTGCCAACCCTGGCAATTTGATATCATAATTGCCAGCGCTCGATTCTGGCCAACAAACAAGGTCCACTTGATCAGCGATTTCAGCCGTTTGTAGCCGAGCCCTATCGCTGCTTTCGACGAAACTCGGGTCGACTTGCACGAGTCCGACCTTGACCCTTGGGGAAGCGCTCATGACAGTCGACCAATAATGCCAGGAAACGGTGTTGTACGCGGCTATGCAAACAAACGTAATTACCGCTGGCGAGAACACAGCCCGTGCGATGGCACGCGACGACGATTTGCTGCGCGCGCTCCACTGACGCATTTCAACAGCACTGATGTGGATCGCGCCGGCGATTGCAAATGCCACAAATGTCGAGAAACTTGGTCCGAAAACATCTATGCCTTGAATTAACCACGGATTCGAAAGCTGAGTCAGTCCAATCTTCCATGGAAACACGCCGGGCATGATGTACTCAAGTGCGATCGTCGTAGTAGCGGCCGCTAACCAGTAGTAGCGGACATCTTGTGTCAGTCTTGCGGCGAGCCAAAATCCAAGGCCCATCCGCAAACCGTCCCACAAGATCAGGGGGAGTGCTACAGCAAAGCCCAGGAGATAGCTTGAAGATAAGGTATATTGCATGGCTGCTGGCGACCAGTGAAATGCGGCGCCCAGAACGCAGCTGGACCAAAGCCAAGTCACCCAGAAACTGGAGCCCACCCCACCGCCGATTGCAAGTTGCATGGCCAATGCAGTGCCCAACCATGAGCACCATGTATAGCCTTCAGAGAGCCACGGAACTGCGTTCAGCCAAGCAGCGGCGAGAATAAGTGATGTTAGCCCGATCGACCGATTTGCAAGTAGCTGGGCCGGTTTTAGCTGGGCCGGTTTACGGTGGATCGGTAACTCAGGTGACTCCCATTCTTCAACTCTATTCGGCGCCCAAGCATCCGTGGAGCTCTCAGTATTTGGATTCACGTTTAACTGAGTTGTATTCTTCACAAATTCATGGATCACAGCATTTGGATTATCTGTCAACACAATTGCGTTTCCAACAGTTAGCCGAGAGAAAGTCAACCCAGAAAGTAAACCCAGAAAGTCAACCCAGAAAGTAAACCCAGAAAGTAAACCCAGAAAGTAAACCTGAAGCTAGCCGGAATTGCTTCAAAAAATCCAGCCAATCAATTTTAAGCCGATCCAACTGGCAGGGAAAAATCGCCAACCCGAAGGTGTGCGGACTGCTGCAAATGCAATGCTTAGAGTCCTGCACCTTCGGCATTGGCTAACGAAAGCGTTTCCCTACAGCCTGCCCGGATCTTGATCAAGAAGCACTTAGTTGGAAGTAAACGTCAGACCTCCTGGGGCATCGACGAAAGTTCCTGAAAGGGTTTTCCCTTTGGCTACGGATACAGTTTGATCTGCCAGCGGTGTACCAGTAGTTAGATCAACGAGAACAACTCGGTGCGATCCCTGCTTTACTGAGAAACTTGCAGTCCCTCCGGCACCGATCGATTTACCCCCACGACTCGTGAACTGTTGGACGGTGGTTGCGGCCAACAGAGAAGCCGATGGATCAACGGCCACACCCAACTGAGTAGTTGTTGATGAGTTGTTTGTGACCTTGATGGTAGAGTCTTTTTTGGTTCCACCATTTCCACCAGCCAACGCAGTGGAAGCCGACAGGCACAAGCAAACTGCTACAGCCGTAAACAAACGACGATTCAAAAACATTGTGTAATCCCTTTTAATACTTTGAAAACTTGGTGACATTGAAACTTACTTCTAACTGCCAAACGTTGAATCTCAAGCCGGCCCCCCTCCTTTCCTCCGCCCGAGAATAGAAGATTCACTCAACAGAAACTTGACTTGCAATTGCTTCTCCGCCATTTCTTGAACAAACAGCACCGAGAACTTGTTTATCAATTGTGCGAGCCAGAAATTGGATATGAGAATCGGCGAATAATCCGTGCGCACCGCCAGGGTGCAGCGAGAAAAGCTCACCCGTTTCGGCAGATATAGATGCGGTATCATTTTGTGCGAAACAGTTGTATCCGCTCGCCCATCGTCCCGATCCAGAGCCGAGCTCGTCTCTATCTACCGACTCGCCGACTGCCAACGTTGAACTCAGGCCATCAATGATCCCCGCAAATTTCACCGGTGAACGCTGCTTTAACGAAGTGGAAATCAGAGTCCCACATCCGAATGCATCGTTGGGGCCGAGTCCTGCGGGCAAAGGCAATAACGCGCTGCCAATGATGCCCCCAAAATCTTGCTTGCCTGGAAAGTTCAAACGAGCCGAGGGGCAAACATAAACTGGGACTGTGTTTAATGATGCGTTTAGGTTCGGTCCCACTGCATCCCAAGGTCTCGCAAAATCAATCTGAGAAAATACAGTGGACTGCTCGACATACGGAAGGATGCGTCCGGACCAAGCTTGATGAGTACCATTGAGACTTTCCGAGCCTGCTGGCAGGGATCGATGAGCGTCTGCGAAGTTATGGAGGGCTATACCAACATTCTTGAGATTGCTGGCACATTGAATTCGGCGTGCGGACTCCCGAGCCATTTGCACCGCCGGTAGCAGCAGGCCCATAAGAATACCGATAATGCTAATAACAACTAGCAATTCGACTAATGTAAATCCGCGTTTGCGAGGCATCGATGGTTCATTCTATTGTTTTAGCGGAACGACTCTTAAATATTCTTGAAAGACTGCATTAGGTGCAAACTAAGAACTATTTGGTGTCTCGATGAGGTCAGTCTAGAGCCGCATAAGCGATGTTCAATTCCCTTCTGTAAACGAATGAACACTTGGACAGCACTCTTTAATATTTTCGGCGTTCACCGTTTGTGGGGACCTGAACACCAGCTAGATTGCCCATTTGCATGTTCTCGTAGGAACGGGCGATTTCAAGGCCAGATGGCAGCTGAAAGGAAGTTCGGTAGCTGCACGCAATGGCTACCCCTTGCTGATTCGCGGGCTTTCGTGATAGTCTTGGGAAATTTTACTCGGGGAGGCCGCCTGACAAAGACTGCAAAAGCCTCAGGTGGGGGGCGTGTCGTCGAGTGCGATTTTTGTCCAGTGCTTGGTGATTTCCTCCAAACGAAAAAGTTTAGCTGTGCCACGTCGTACTGATCTCAAGAAAATTATGCTCATTGGCTCCGGCCCCATCGTCATAGGCCAGGCTTGCGAGTTCGATTATTCGGGCACTCAAGCTTGCAAAGCCCTTCGCGAAGAGGGTTACGAAGTAGTATTGGTCAACAGCAACCCAGCCACGATTATGACCGACCCCGCGTTGGCGGACCGCACCTATATCGAGCCGCTGACATGGGAAATTGTCGCCAAGATCATTGAAAAGGAACGGCCTGACGCACTTCTACCTACATTGGGCGGACAGACCGGCTTGAACGTGGCTATGGATTTGGCTCGGAATGGAGTGCTGGAAAAGTTTGGTGTCGAAATGATCGGCGCGAATCCTGAAGTCATTGACAAGGCCGAAGACCGTAAGCTATTCAAAGTTGCGATGGAGAAAATCGGGCTGGAAGTTTGCCGCGGCAAAGTCATTCGCTCGCTAGAAGAAGCCAAGCAAGTGATGGCCGATGTCGGTTTGCCGTGCGTCGTCAGGCCAAGTTTTACCCTGGGCGGAAGCGGTTCTGGGATCGCTTACAACCGAGCCGATTTTGACTCGATGGTGCTCAACGGCTTGATGCTGTCGCCGATTCACGAAGTCTTGGTAGAAGAATCCATCATCGGCTGGAAAGAGTACGAGATGGAGGTGATGCGAGACATGGATGACAACGTGGTCATTATCTGCTCGATCGAGAATTTTGATCCAATGGGTGTCCACACAGGAGATTCGATCACAGTTGCTCCAGCCCAGACGCTGACCGACAAAGAATATCAGCGGATGCGCGACGCGTCGTTAGCAGTGATACGCGAGATCGGAGTTGAAACTGGCGGTTCGAATATTCAATTTGCAATCGAGCCTAAGACGGGTCGCATGATCGTGATCGAAATGAACCCGCGCGTAAGCCGGTCGAGTGCACTGGCTAGTAAAGCGACGGGGTTTCCGATTGCCAAGATCGCAGCCAAGCTAGCGATTGGCTATCGCTTGTGGGAGTTGCCCAACGACATCACTCGCAAGACGAAAGCCTGTTTCGAGCCGACAATTGATTATGTTGTGACTAAAATCCCGCGGTTCGCATTTGAGAAATTTCCGGAAGCCGATACAACGCTGACAACGCAAATGAAGAGCGTTGGCGAAACGATGGCCATCGGCAGGACTTTTAAAGAGTCGTTCCAAAAGGCGCTGCGAGGACTCGAAGTCGGCGCGTTCGGTTTTGGATCGGACGCCAAGGATCTATGGGGCACTGAACGTCAGCCAAGCGAAGAGGATATACGCAGTAAACTTGCTCGGCCCAATCCCGATCGCGTTTGGTATCTGCGCTATGCGATCAAGAGTGGGATGACAATTGATGAGATTTTCAAGATCACCAACATTGATCGCTGGTTCTTGGACCACTTGGCCGAGATTGTCGAAATGGAAGATCATTTGCGCAGCATCGGAACGCTGAGCGCTTTGACGCCCGATGCAATGCGAATGGCAAAGCGGTTTGGGTTTTCTGACCGGCAGCTCGCCACAATGTTCTCAAGTGACGAGATCGAAGTCCGGAGCTGGCGAAAGTCCAGGGGAATTGTGGCGGTTTTCAAATCCGTTGATACGTGCGCCGCGGAGTTCGAAGCCTACACGCCATACTACTACAGCACTTACGAAACCGAAGATGAATCGCCCCCGAAATCGCCAGATAAGAAACGAGTGATCATTCTAGGCGGCGGACCCAACCGAATCGGACAGGGGATCGAGTTCGACTACTGTTGCTGCCATGCCAGTTTCGCGCTGCGGGAATTGGGCATTGAATCCATCATGGTCAACAGCAACCCCGAAACGGTCAGCACGGATTACGACACTAGTGACCTGCTGTTTTTCGAACCGTTGACAACTGAAGACGTTTTGAATGTTTGCGATCGCGTACAACCGGACGGAGTCATTGTCCAGTTTGGTGGTCAAACGCCTTTGAACTTGGCTCGCGCGCTAGCATCCGCCGGTGTACCAATCATCGGCACAAGTGTGGATACGATTGAATCGGCTGAAGATCGCGAGAAATTCCAAGTGCTCCTAAATGAACTGGGGCTCAAACAACCCGGCAATGCAATCGCGCGAACCATGGCTCAAGCCCGCGTTCAGGTCCAGAAGGTCGGTTACCCCGCGCTGGTTCGCCCGAGCTTCGTGTTGGGTGGTCGGGCGATGGAAATCTGCTACGACAATGCCCAATTCGAACGTTACGTTGCCGAAGCGTTTGTGGTTGCACAAGGTCAGCCCGTGCTTATCGACAGCTTTCTTGAAGATGCCATTGAAGTCGACGTCGACGCGTTGTCCGATGGAAACAACGTTGTCGTAATGGGCATTATGGAACATATCGAAGAAGCGGGA
>JANNNN010001023.1:0-1568 GCA_031398555.1 Planctomycetia bacterium
TCGTGTCCGTCATTGCATCTACCCTTCAGACGAATCGCACTGCTGGTTAGCGGGCAAGGATGCTCGCGCTCTCCAAAAAACCCAAGCCTTAATCCTTTGCCGCGTCCTTCATCATCTTGTCGTCCTTCATCATCTTGTCGTCATTCATCGTACTCATCGTCATTCCGTCGTCGGCCATCATTTTGTCTTCCTTCATCATCGCTTCGCCAGACAAGTTGGAAGCGGACTTGGGAGAGTCAGTGGCTGAACAGCCAATGAACACAACGGCAACCATTGCAGAAAGAGAGAGCGCGGAAATTGTTCGCTTCATAAATAGATCCTTTAGATGAGCTGTAGCGGAGAAAAGATTCGCTTTGCCAGAATCGGCATGTAGTGTTGACGAGGTCACTCACTGCAATCTTACGGCGATCTTGCAAACAGAACTTTGAAATCGCGATCAAGAATCAAGTCGTAAGCAATGCGAATGCCTTAGGAGATGCATTGTGAGTCCCCCGCATCAGCGGCGCGAACTGCCTCCAGCAGCGACTCATATTCGTATGCGCAGCACGGGCACTGGCTGAGGTGCACTTGCACCGCTTTAAGTAGATCGCCAAGTTCTTCACCATTCATCTCAGCGTCCGCAAATTGCGCACTTAGTTCGAAACATCCATCGCAGTCCAATTGATCGGGGACAGTCAAAGATATCGATTTGAACAGGTTTTGAACTTGTCTGTATGCAATCACCATGCTTTAGCCTCTACGCGATCAACTCTAAGACATCTTGGGCGGTAAATCCATTAGCCTCAAACGCTTGGCGCAACTTCAGACGCGCATCGTGAACCAGTTTATAAACCGCGTTACGATTGCTGCGCATTCGCGCGGCAATCTCCTCTACTGGCAGCCCCTCGAGTGACCCGCGAATTGCCAATCGCTGCTTGTCACTAAGTCGTTCATCAATCAAACGTTGCAACATCAAAAGTAGAGCTTGGCGAGCCGCGTGATCTTCCGTTGCATCAGCGTACGGATCGACAACTTCGATTCGAATATCGCTCGCAGCTGGCGTAAGATCTATCGAGACGTCGCGGTAGTAACGCTTCCGCATTTCACTCATGCCGACGCGAATCGCAATAGCCATCGCCCATGTTTCAAATCGGCTGCGTTGCTGAAACGTATCCACCGAGTCGAGAATCCTGAGCAACGCCATTTGAACGATATCTTCGATCTGGACCTTACCACCGTATCTATGTCGCAGTGATCGGCTCAATCCACGCACTAAATAGCGACGAAGCTCCGCAATCGCATGCTCGCGTTCACCCGATTGCAATCTCTGCAACCATGGATCTTGGTTTACCTGCCTGAGGTCAGTCACTTTGGGATCTTAGTTCCTATTTGGTACGTCGGCTGCTAGTTAGACGCGGAGATTTCGTGATCTTACCTGCCTGGAACAAAATTTTGAGTGAAAAAACGTGAAGGCGTTTGTAAGACTGGCTTTCGGCACGCGTCTAAAACAAGTCTAAAGTTAGAAACCTGAACATTTCCACACGTTGCCAACTAGGTACGCGACCATGCTGATACAAAAATTGCTTTGT
>JANNNN010001028.1:0-9251 GCA_031398555.1 Planctomycetia bacterium
CCAAAGCAATTTATGAAGAATTACAAACTGCCAATCCACATGCCTGGTGGCGTGACAGTGGACGCAATCGTCGCAATGCAGGCGACTGGAAAAAGTAATACCAATGACAACCTACAAAGTAGTTGTGACGGTTTCAGAAGACGAGGCAGATGCCCTTCGTGAAGCGATTGGTAACGCTGGTGGTGGCAAGGTGGGCAATTCCAGGCGGGAAGCTTAGGCTGCGTTAGTCATTATCGGCGCGGAGGACAGATATGAAGGCTTTTTGAGGAATGTTGACGCTGCCGAATTGCTTCATCTTGGCTTTGCCCTTCTTCTGCTTCTCCAGCAACTTGTTCTTACGGGTCACGTCGCCACCGTAAAGTTTTGCGGTCACATCTTTGCGGAAGGGTTGGATAGTCGATCGGGCAATGATGGTGCCACCGATCGCACCTTGGATTGGAATCTTGAACTGGTGACGTGGAATGGCCTCGGCTAGTTGATCGCAATAATGCAGAGCTCGGGTTCGAGATTTTTCGCGATGCACTAGATAGGACAGCGCGTCGATGGGTTCATGATTGACGAGAATGTCGACCTTCACGATGTCAGTCTTGCGATATTCGATCGGTTCGTAATCGAACGAGCCGTAACCGCGAGTGATCATCTTGAGCTTGCCGTAGAAATCAAATAGCACTTCGCCAAGCGGCATTTCACTAGTGACTTCAACACGACCCGCCGAAAGGTAACTCATCGTCTGACTGTCCGAGCGATGCTCGCGGCACAGATCCATAACAGGTCAAACGTATTCTGCGGGAATTAAGATCGAAGCTTTGATATAGGGCTCGGTGGTGCTTTCGATATTCGACGGATCAGGCCAGTAGCTAGGATTATCGACGTCGACGATGGTCCCATTCTTTAATTCGATTTTGTACTTTACGGATGGCGCGGATATCACTAGCCCAAGATCGAACTCGCGCTGCAGTCGCTCTTGAATAACGTCCAAGTGCAACAATCCGAGAAAGCCACAGCGGAATCCAAACCCAAGTGCCGCAGAGCTATCTTTTTCAAACGTCAGCGCGGCATCGTTGATGGCAAGTTTTTCAAGTGCTTTGGTGAGGTCCGGGTATTCATCGGTACTCATTGGGTACATCGACGAAAAGACAACTTGCTTGGCCTTCTTGTAGCCCGGAATTGGATCCGAGGCTTGGCGTTCGAGGTGAGTTAGTGTGTCGCCTATCTCAATGTCCTGAACACTCTTTACGCCCGCAACGATGTAACCTACTTCGCCAACGCTTAGCTGTTTTTTGGGATTGAGCTTGAGTTGGTTATAGCCTAGCTCGTCGACTTTATAATCGCGACCAGAGTGCATGAAATGGATCATTTCGCCGGTCTTCAAGGTTCCTTCCATGATTCGAACTTGGAGAATGACACCGCGATAGGTGTCAAAGTGCGCGTCGAACACGAGTGCCTTGAGCGGTGCGGCTGGATCACCTTTGGGGCACGGCAGTTGGGTGACGATGCCTTCTAGAACATCCGTGATTCCAACACCTGTTTTTGCGGAGACGGGGATTGCAATGAACGGATCGAGTCCCAGGTCGGCATCGATTTCTTCGCGAACTTTCTCAATGTCCGCAGCCGGAAGATCGATTTTATTGATGACTGGCAGCAAAGTGAGATCGTATTCGAGCGCTAGATAAAGGTTCGCAACCGTCTGAGCTTCGACACCCTGTGAAGCATCGACAACGATCAGCGCTCCTTCGCAGGCCATCAAACTGCGGCGGACTTCGTGCGAAAAATCGACGTGGCCGGGGGTGTCTATCAAGTTTAGTTGATACTCTTGGCCGTCAAGGGCTTTGTACGAAAGCGTGATCGAGTTGCTTTTGATCGTAATGCCCCGCTCACGCTCGATGTCCATCGAGTCGAGCATTTGGTCATGGAATTCGCGCTGAGAAACACCACCGCAGGCCTGGATGAGTCGATCGGCCAAAGTCGACTTGCCGTGATCGATGTGGGCGATGATGCAAAAATTCCGAATATGTTTCATGCGAGTTCGTTTTAGGGATTTATGACGACTAGAGGGTGGAACTCGGTGCGAGTTCGGCCACGAATTGTGCATTGGCGACGACAAATTTAATCTAATTGTACGATCATAGTGCCTCTGGCTCGACGCGGACAGGGATTCTTCGAAGAGGAAGCAGCCATTCCTTGACGACTTTTGAAACAGGCTGGTCGCGTAAGTGCCAGGCAGTCGCACGTGATTTCTATATACGGGAGCCTCAAAAACGCTTTATTTTACGGCTAAAGCATACGAAGCTGTGCGTTCGCCGGCAGCGTCCGCCACGTTTTTATCATCCGGCCAGTAGTTAACTTTGGTGGACGTATGGGGTAGAATAGGGTTCCTTCCAAACCCCCACCTTAACATGTCGTCATGATTCGACATTTCCCCAAACCGTGCTGTCGCGAATCGCGACTGCCGAACTTCGCGGCGCACTGAAGTACTAGATCGGAAACCGATTTCAGTAGATACTTTAGTCACAGCTCGCGTACCCCAGAATGTGAAATTAACGGTCAGTCGCTGGCAATACTACAACAACCCTTGCTATCCGAACTCAAGAGGCTCGAAGGCATGACAACAAAATCGAAAAAAAAGCCAAATTTCGTGCGATCCAATAGCTGGCTATCCAACGGTTGGCTGCTGAGCTTGGCGTTTTTGGCAACCGGAGCCGCTTCCGTCTCCGGAGGCGAACCAGCCGACTGGTATCAGTGGCGTGGCCCAGAAGCCAATGGGGTTTCACGCGAGAAGAACCTGCCGACCACCTGGTCGCCCAAAGGCGAAAATTTACTTTGGTCGAAGCCCCAGTACGGTAGCCGCAACACGCCGATCACGATGAACGGCAAATTGTACGTCGTGTGTCGCTACAAACCTGAAACGACTGAAGAGGGGGAGCAACTGGTCTGCCTGGACGCCAAGACGGGGGCCGAGTTGTGGTCGAATCATCACAACGTGTTCTTAACCGACGTTCCAGCGGAGCGTGTGGGTTGGTCGAGCGCAATTGGTGACCCGACGACTGGAAACATTTTTTGGTTGGGACTTGGTTGCGAGTTAAAATGCATCAACGGTGCCACTGGCGAGACTCTGTGGAACCATGTGCTCAGCGAGGAATACGGAATGCTCAGCACCTATGGCGGACGCACCAATTTCCCAGTTGTCATAGACGATCTAGTGATCATTAGCGGTGTGATGACTCAATACGGCGAAAACGCTGTTCCAGCTCATCGTTTTGTCGCGTTCGACAAGCGCAGTGGCGCTGCGGTTTGGTTTTCAAGCACCGGTTTAAGGCCTGAAGACACAACTTACTCAACGCCGTTTCTAACTGCTTTTAACGGTCAAGCTGCCATGGTGCTCGGTGCCGGCGACGGCTGGATCTACGCTTTTCAGCCGCGAACTGGAAAGGTTATTTGGACTTACGACTGCTCAAGCCGAGGTATCAACACGCCCGTTCTTGTTGCGAACGATATCGTGTACGGCGGACATCGCGAACAGAACACAGCTGACCCGCGTATTCTAGGTGCAGTCGTCGCATTCGACGGAAAAGCCGAAGGCGAGATCAAAGAAGAATCGCTGAAGTGGAAGCTCAATGCGCACAGCGTCGAAGGTAGCCAACCAGTCTACGTAAATGGCAGGTTGTACGTTTGCGAAGACGGCGGGAAGCTCGACGTGATCGATGCTGAGACGGGTAAGATTCTTCAGCAAAAAACGATCGGTCGACGATTGAGCTCGCTCGTTTACGGTGACGGAAAACTTTATTGCACTAACGAAACTGGGATTTTCTGGGTTTTCGAAATCACTGAAGAAGGTGTAAAGGAAGTAGCTCGGATTCGCTTAAACGATGAAGAAATTCACGCGTCACCTATCATTTCGCGTGGGCTGATTTATGTGACCACGACCAAGAGGCTTTACTGCATTGGCAAAGCCGATAGCGCGGTGGACGCTGACCCATTGCCGCCAAAACCTGTCGAATCGCCTCGATCCGAAGACCAAACAGTGGCTCATATTCAGATCGCGCCCGTTGAAGCCATCCTTTCTCCTGGACAGTCAACTCCTTATCAGGTGCGAGCCTACAACAAGAAGGGCCAATTTTTAAAGGTGGTACCGGCCGAGTTCACTATCGAAGGTGGCGGCACGATCACCGCTGACGGGGTCTACGCAGCAGCTGAGGGTACCGAGCATGCCCTTGCAACCGTCACGGCCAAATCCGGTGAGCTGACCAGTAAAGCTCGGCTGCGTATCATTCCACCGCTCCCTTGGAAGTTCGAATTTACTGACAAAAAAGTCCCTCCGACTTGGATTGGTGCCGCCTATCGTCATCAGCCCAAAGATATCGAAGGTGAACCCATGCTGGTCAAGGTGAGTACTATCCCCAAGGGAACTCGCAGCCAGCTTTGGATGGGATGGAGCTCTTTGCATGATTACACAGTCCAGGCAGATTTCTATGCAAAGGAAGACGCCACCGGCAAACGACCTGACATGGGACTTATCAACCAGAGGTACACCGTTGACTTGATGGGCAAAGATGAATTGCAAATCCGTTCGTGGACTTCGCGATTGGAACAACGTTTCGCGAAAACAATTCCATTCATGTGGGCTGCAAATCAATGGTACACGATCAAGTTGCAAAGTAAGAATTCGGAAAGTGGAGTGACCTTGAGCGCGAAAGTATGGAAACGCGGCGAAGAGGAACCCAAGGAGTGGACGATCGAAGCCACCGACGCACTGGCCAACAAAAACGGCAGTCCAGGTCTATTCGGCAATTCAAGCTTGGTTGAGTACTATATTGATAACGTGCAGGTTTACGACAATAAGTAAATGCACCTCGAGAGTTGTAGCTGGTTTCGTCAGAAACCGGATGCAGCAAGTTGTATAGCGCATTCCTCCGGTTTCCTACGAAAACTGCTATGAAGGCGCGTCAAAAAACATAATCTTCAAAAAGGCAAATATAAATGCGTCTATCAAGACTAAAAGCACTAGCGATTTGCGGTTTAATGCTTCTTCCGGCAAGCCTCCAGCACACCAGTCTGAATGCCCAGGACAAGTACAACGCCGCCACCGAAGCCCGGAAACGAATCGATGTCATGAAAGTAGGCAAGCATGATTGGCCTCAATGGGGCGGATCGTATTTGCGAAACAACGTGACCGATGAACCCAATATTGTCACCGAATGGAACGTAAAAGAAGGCAAGAACGTTCGATGGTCGATGCCGCTCGGCTCGGAAACTTACGGAAATCCAATCGTCGCCAACGGCAAAGTTTATGTCGGTACCAACAATGGCAATGGCTATATTAAGCGATACCCCAACACAGTCGACTTAGGCTGTTTGGTTTGCTTTGATGAAAAGGACGGCAAGTTCCTATGGCAGCACTCGAGCGAAAAACTGCCGACCGGTCGGGTGCATGACTGGCCCAACCAAGGCATCTGCTGCGCTCCGATGATCGATGGCGATCGCCTGTGGTACGTAACCAGCCGCGGTGAAGTCGTTTGTTTGGACACCGAAGGTTTCAACGACGACGAAAATGACGGTGCGATCAAAGACGAACCCAATAACGACAAAACCGAAGCTGACGTCGTTTGGCGCATGAACATGATGAAGGAACTCGGCGTTTCGCAGCACAATATGTGCAGCTGCTCTGTTACCGCTGTGGGCAATAAGTTGTTCGTGAACACCGCCAACGGTGTTGACGAAGGGCACATAAACCTGCCTTCGTCTTCAGCCCCAAGTTTCATCTGCTTGGATCGCGATAGCGGCAAGTTGCTGTGGGCTGACAATGCACCCGGTGCAAACGTTTTGCATGGTCAATGGTCATCGCCAGCTTACGGTGAGTTCGCTGGCGTTGCTCAAGTGATTTTTGGTGGCGGTGACGGCTATCTATACAGTTACGCCGCTGACGGCCAGAACGGCAAAGCTGACATGCTTTGGAAATTCGACTGCAATCCCAAGGACTCACGTTATGAACTCGGCGGCGCGGCAACTCGCAACCATGTGATTGCGACCCCTGTTGTTTACGACGGTTACATTTATGTAGCGGTTGGCGAAGATCCTGAACATGGTGAAGGTCCAGGACATTTATGGTGCATCGATCCAACTAAACGTGGCGACGTAAGCCCCAGTCAGGTTTTCAATTCGAAAAATCCATCGGTACCGATCGCGCACAAACGCCTGCAAGCTATGGTTGCCAAAGACGGTGATTTCGAGCGTGACAATAAGAATTCAGCAGCGGTTTGGCATTACCAAGGTAACAATCCTGAAGAATTCGAAACGACCATGCATCGCACGTGCGGAACCGTAGCGATTAAGAACGATCTACTGTTCGTGGCTGACTTCAGTGGCATGTTTCACTGTGTCGATGCGAAGACTGGTAAGGCCTATTGGACCTACGACATGTTCGCGGCCTCATGGGCTTCGCCTTTGATCGTCGAAGATCGCGTGTATATAAGCGACGAAGATGGTGATATCGCGATTTTCAAAGTTGCCAAAGAGCAGAAGATGAAAGACGACAAAGTGGTACCGCTTGCAGAGATCAACATGGAAAGCGCCGTTTATACCACGCCTCTTGCCGCCAACAAGACGCTTTACATTGCCAACCGCAATCGTATCTACGCACTTGAAAATGGTGCGCAAGCGAAGGCCGAAGACAAGTAGCTTAGGACCATTTGTCCCGAGCGTTGATTTCAATTCACTTTGGCAAAAAAGAACATGCCGGACGGGACAAATAGTCCCATCCTACTTCTGTAGCTTGGGACCATTTGTCCCGAGCGAACTGAATTCGGCGAAGAAAAAGAGATAATATGACGGACGGGACAAATGGTCCCATCCTAGATTTGCAGGGAAGACAGTTTTTAAAGATGACGATGCGCACTCGATTCGCCCCAAGCCCGACTGGTTATCTACATATCGGTGGCGTTCGGACAGCTCTTTTTAACTGGTTGTTGGCCAAACAAACCGGTGGCCAATTCATCCTGCGAATCGATGACACCGACGCGCAGCGTAACGTCCAAGAGGCGCTTCAGCCAATCCTAGACGGATTTCGATGGTTGGGGATGACCTGGGACGAAGGACCCGAAGTAGGTGGTCCTTATGCTCCTTACTTTCAATCGCAGCGGAGCGAGTTTTACAAAGTTGCCGCCAAGCAACTTCTCGACAGTGGACACGCCTATCGCGATTTTGCTCGCCCCGAGGAACTCGACACCCAGCGCAAAGCGGCCGAAGCAGCTGGCAAAGCCTACGTGTACGATCGCCAGTGGATGGCTGAGACCGACGAACAAGCAGAGAAGTTTGCTGCCGAGGGACGTTTGTGGGTCCTGCGACTGAAGATGCCGCGCGAGGGCAAGTGTGTTTTTCATGACGAGATTCGTGGCCAAGTTGAATTCAACTGGGCTGACGAACAAGACCACGTAGTACAACGCAGCGATGGTTCATGTCTGTATCATCTAGCAAGTGTTGTGGATGATGAAGCATTTGAGATCACGCATGTTGTCCGGGCCGTCGAGCATCTCAGCAACACGCCGCGTCAAATTTTTATCGCTCAATCGCTTGGGTATAAATTGCCCGTGTACGCGCACTTGCCGTTCGTGGCCGAGCCGGCTGGGCCGGCAAAACTGAGTAAGCGAAAGCTGGATACCTATCTGAAGAAGAAAGATTTTGCGTCTCTCTTCGAGCAGGGCCAGCGGATCGCGGAACGGACTGGACTCCAAGCCACCAAAGAAGCATTTAATCCGGTCGTGGTGGATTTTTATCAAGCAATCGGTTTTCTGCCAGACGCAATTTTGAATTATTTATTGTTGCTCGGTTGGTCACTGGACGATAGCACCGAAAATTTTACACGCCCGCAAATGATCGAATCGTTTTCGTTGGGTCGAGTCAACAAAGCGCCCGCCAGTTTCGATCCGCAAAAACTGATTTCGTTTCAGTCTCGATGGATGCACGAACTTTCGGTCGACGACCGCGCCGCTCGTGTAATACCGTTTTTGGTCCGTGCGAAGCTGACTGCCGACCCGCCAACCGCCGATGAGCTTTCGCTGGTCACCCAAGTTGTTACTGCGGCAGACGATCGGATCAAGATTGCAGGTGACATTCTGGAATTCGATGACTTTTTCACTGCCGACGACCAGCTAAAGTACGACGAAGCGGCTTTTGCGAAACGCGTACTGCAAGATCCGGCTGCTATCGAGTTACTGAAAAAATTCCGCGCCCAGCTAGCTGCGACCGAGCCCTTTGACGCCTCAACGACTGAAGCGAATTTTAAGCAGTTCGTGGAGACTCAAGCGATTAAGTTCAACCAGATCGTGCACGCGTTGCGATTAGCCATTACCGGAAAAGCGGTCGGCTTTGGATTGTTCGAATCCATGGCGATCCTTGGCAAATCACGCGTACTTGCCCGCCTCGATCGCATGATAGCCCGAGCTTAGGCTCCAGTTCGCAAATCATGAGTGTCACACAATTGTCCCAATTGTAGCCGGAACAAGGGTTACTGGCGCTCACCTAGTCGTGTTTTCTTTTCGAAGAATCTTCCCGTTCGGTACGCCTTCTGCTGTTAATTCCGAGCGTCCCCTAGCGTGTGTAAAGCGTTTCAAATCCTTGCCGGTCCTTCATAGACCGATTACGTTAGTAAGGGGTGAGTATCCTACTTTCAATCGGGCCTCAGCTATGTCACTTCGATTTCGACACGTTATTACTTTTTTCTTAGTGACAACTTTGTTAGTTTTTCAAAGTAGAAACGCGTTTTCGGGCATCGTATTGGATAGTGTGCCCGAGCCGAACTATGTTGCCTACTCAAACCAGCCCCAATTTAATGCAATTGGAGCGTTCACGAGCGGAGCTTCGGGTACCTTGATCGCTCCAAATTGGGTGCTCACGGCCGGTCACGTAGGAGCCGTCAGCGGTTTTCAAGTTCGTGGTAGCGGAACTGTCTACAACGTGGCGGAAGTCATCCAGCATCCCACGTTTGTCATGAATGTAGGTGATATTAACTTCGGGTACGATCTGGAACTAGTGCGATTGACTTCGGACGTAATTGGAGTGACGCCAGCGACCATTTATCGTGGCTCGTCGGAATTGGGAAGCGAATTATCGATCACGGGCTTTGGCTTGGGCGGAGTAGGTAGCGTTGGTGTAACGCTTCCCGCAGCGCAACGAGCCGGTACGAATACGGTCGACGCTATAGGTACCTTTGCAGATGCACCTGGAAAAACGGGCGCCGTAAATGCAATCCTGATCGC
>JANNNN010001044.1:0-3377 GCA_031398555.1 Planctomycetia bacterium
CAGCACACGGCCATCATTGGCGGCTGAGTAGAGTGACAGCGAGTCCGTCGAAAACGCCAGCGACTGAATCCAATCGGTATGTCCCACCAACTCGTGGGCGGTCTTTTTCAAACGAACATCAAACAATCGAATGACGTGGTCATCGCCGGCGATCGCAAGGTACTTGCCATCCTGCGACGCGCTCATGGCTGTCACTACAGGTGCTGAGCGATGTTCTTCAAGCGGTTTGAGGACGATTTCAAGTGAGTTCGAACTCGCTTCGGTGGCAGCAACGGTACTTGTTAGCTGAGTAGTCGCCAGTCGGTTTACGGCCTTGCGATCCGAAGCGCTGCGATCGTTGTTTCGTGGTACAGAAATTGCCTCACTTTGGGCAAATACCATACCACTGGTTTCGCAGTTGCATGCAATGGCCCCAAGTATGACCCAGCCGATTAAAAACGGTTGAACAGTTTGAAACATGGGTACGCCGGGCCTCCATGGCGAAAAGAGAATCCATCCCTACTGCTATCGACATGGAAGATCCATAAACTGAAGCCGTCCTAAACGACTTTATCGATTTCGTCGACTTTGCGGGCGAGTTCGTAGCCTAGATTTCCAGCTTGGGGGATTTCCGTAACGTGAGAAGCTGCGAGCTTATGTTATAATCGCTCCGCTGGAAGGTTGTTTTCTAGGGTCGGGAGCGAAATATGTTCAAAAGATTTTTATCGCTGGCTGCGGTGTGCTGCGTGGCTCAGGTTGTCCAAGCGGAGGATTGGCCGCAATGGCGTGGACCTCACGGTGATGGCGTTTCAACTGAGTCCGTTGCTACAAAATGGTCAAAGACTGATCATATCGCTTGGCGAAGTCCTCTCCCGGGCAAAGGCGGTGCCACGCCGGCGGCTTGGGGCGACAAGCTCTTCGTGACCTCTGCCGACGGCGATGCACTCGTACTAATTTGCATCTCTGCCAGGGACGGAAAACAGCTTTGGCAAAAACAAGTGGCAAGTGGTAATCAAGACGCTCGCGCCGGTGAAGGCAATTCCGCTTCGCCCTCTCCAGCAACCGATGGCAAGCACGTGTGGGTCTTTTTTGGAACCGGCGTTTTAGCTTGCTTTGATTTCAATGGCAACGAAGTTTGGAAATTGGATGTCGGCGAACGCTTTGGGAAACTCGACATCCAGTTTGGCATGACTTCGACTCCGGTGCTTTACGGGGATCACCTTTATCTTCAGTTGATCCATGGTGCTATGCGCCGCGACGACGACACTCGCACGGGCAAAGTTATCAAGCTCAATAAACTAACGGGCAAAACAGTTTGGGAAGTCGACCGAGTGACGAACGCCGATTTCGAATGCAAACATTCTTACGCGTCGCCGTTTGTCTACGATGACGGCAAACGCAATTTCTTGGTGATCCACGGGGCTGATTGCACCACCGGTCATTCGCTGGACGATGGCAAGGAACTCTGGCGTTTCGGTCAGCTCAACGGACCGACGCAGCACAACAGCAAGCAACATGACCCGACGTTCCGCTTTGTCGCATCACCCTTGGTCATGCCCGGCTTGATCGTCATTCCAACTTGCAAAGAAGGTCCTACGCTTGCGATCAATGTCAGCGACGATTTGAAGGGTGATGTTTCTGACAAGAAAAACGTCGTCCGCTGGACGCTGGCGAACTCGCCCGATGTCTCGATACCTGTCGCGGCTGATGGACTGGTTTATCACTTACACAAAGATGGCAAATTGCAGTGTTTGGATCTAGAAACAGGCCAGGAAGTTTACTTTGAGCGGACGCACACTGTGCAGCATCGCGCTAGTCCGATCATAGCGGGTGGCAACCTTTACTTGTGTGCCAAAGATGGACGATGCACAGTTGTCAAAACGGGCCGTGAGTTTTTGATCGTTTCGACCAACGACTTGGGCGAACCCATAACGGCGTCACCCTTGGTCGCGGGCGGAGTCCTGTACTTGCGAACTTACAATGCCTTGTACGCGATCAAATAGTCTAGTGATGAGATACTTAGTTAGTGTTACGTCAGTTGACCACCATGATGCTAGAGCATGGCACGATTCGACCAAGTTCCGTCCGCGAACCGTTCGTCCCAATGCAAACGACGGATCTGGTTGAGTTCCTAGCGCAGCATCCCGCACTGGGTGCCCGTGATCAAGGTGCCCGTGATCAAGCCAACTTTCGACAGCTGGCGTCCTTGATTCTTTCTCTGCTTCATCATTTGTATCGCCAACGTCATGAGCAGTTGGCGTACGCTTACGCGCCCCTTGATCCGGACCGTGATACCAGGCTATCGCATGTGCCGATTCCGGTGCAGCGCGATCGCATGTCGGAAGAAGTCTTTGCAAGAATGCAAGACGCTTTGAAGCGTGCCAATTATCGACGTCTGAGCCCGGCCGATATCCAGCAAGCGATGCGCGCCGCCAGCCAATGGGGCGTTCGCATGCGCGTCAACTTTGGTACTCTTCAGCGACTGGAGGTCTATGCACGCGGTTCGGTGATCGGCAAGCGTGCCCGTCGGAACTGGCGGAAGATGTTCAAATTCGAACTGTATGACGTTCCGCTCTTCCTGAGACTCGTCGTCGTGTTTCGAACTTTTGAAGGGCACAAGTCACCGGAACATTTCGATTCGCGGAAATTGTATCTGCGGATGTTTAAAAACGTGCCGCAGCAAGATGTGGACATGATGCTGCCGGCAAGCGGCATTCAAATGTCGTGGCTCGACCATTCGCGAATCGTGTTGCCATCGATGTATGCGGTTGGTATGACTGTTTGGCGAGTGCTCCGCAACGTTTTGCTGTTAACCCTGGTGGGACTATTTAAAACCGTAGCGTTGTTCTTTGTGGTTTTGTTCGCGCTTGGTTTCGGAATGAAATCCATGTTCACCTACTCTGTCAACACGCGGCGACGGTACCTGTTGAACATGGCGCAGAGTTTGTATTACCAGAACTTGGATAATAATGCGGGCGTGATGTATCGCTTGCTGGAAGATGGCGAGCAGCAAGAAGCGTGCGAATCCGTTCTGGCTTACTTCGTCGCAGCCATTGTTTTGGCTGGACGGCAGAACGTTACGCTTATAGAGATCGCGACAGAATGCGAGGCGATTCTACTTGAAGCAACAGGTATTTCTGTTGCGTTTGATATTGAGGCTGCAACGCGCGATTTGGTTCATCTGGGAATATTGAAGATGAATCAAAATTCTTGGACGAGTGTGCCAATGGACGAAGCTGTCAAGCAACTAGACGCGACGCTGGAAAACTGGTTCAGCGTGTGAGGGCTAGGATTGCTTTGCTACAGCCGTTGATTTCAATACTTTGCACGGTCGCACGAGCCCCGTAAACCGCAGCTAGTTTTCTTTTCTACGTTCTGTGATGATACTATTTATGAAC
>JANNNN010001055.1:0-4336 GCA_031398555.1 Planctomycetia bacterium
GCAAAGCAAGCCAACCGGGCGGGTAATAACGAAACCACCCCGCAGCCGGTTACTAAGCGCTCATGGCTGAGTCGTTTGGTCAGCAAGCCGAACTCCGACGATGAAGCTCCTGAATATCAAAAGGTTGACAAAGCAGCTCAAGCGGCGGCGCGAGCGGCGACTCGAGCAGCCGAGCAAGCGGCGGCCAAGACTGAGAAGCTGCGGCTCAAGGAAGAACAACAGCAAGCTAAGAAGGCCAAAGTTGCGAGCTCGAGTAGCGAGACTGATGGGACTAAGAAACGTAGTTGGATGCCGAAGTTGAGTATTCCCAAAATGAAAATGCCGACCTTGCCTCGGCTTAAAATGCCCAAGATTGGGTTGCCTAAGCTGAAACTTCCCTCATTGCGATTGCCGCCACCGGAGTCGACGGCTCCTGCAGAATCTCGCCCTCTAGGGAAGCCTGATATTCGACCACTGCCAACTAGTAAGCCGCTGCCAACGACCCATGGGCCAACACAGGAAGCGATGGAAAGTAGCGGCCGACCGTTATCAAAAGCGGAACGCAAGCGAATGAAACGAATGCAGGACGATCAGGATTACGATATCGAAGACCGGCGAGCAGCCTAGTGCTTGGGGAAAAACAATTCGACTTGAAACTTCAAGTCCCTCGTGGCTGACGCTGCTAGCGTCAGCCGGATGCTGGCAGCATCTGCCACGTTAGGACTTTCGCGGCCTCACCAGCGTCGGGTATCAGATTGCTTGGAGTCCAGGACCGTCTTCTAGTCCAACCAGCGACTTTTAGGGATGATTCAAACGAGTTGCAAAAGCTGGTATGCTGCGTAATTCAGATTGGTGAGCAATGCGAGAATGAAACGGTATTCATTCTGCGGCGAACCTAGAACGCTTTGGGTAGGACCATGCTTCGAAAGACGACCGCTGTAGTGCTGGCTGGCGGAAAAGGAACACGACTTGAACCACTGACTTTGGAGCGAGCTAAGCCGGCTGTTCCGTTTGGTGGCAATTATCGCATTATCGACTTCGTGCTGTCGAATGCGATCAATTCAGGTCTGCGGCGAATCCTGATTTTTACCCAGTACAAATCATTAAGCCTCGACCGGCACATCAATACTGGCTGGCGGCCATTCTTCTGTGCGGAACTGGGTGAGTTCCTAGACATAGTACCGCCGCAGCAGCGCATCGATGAGCAATGGTACCAAGGCACGGCTGACGCAGTTTATCAGAATATTTTCGTGATCGAAAAGGATCGCCCCGAGTACGTGTTGATTTTGGCTGGGGATCACATTTACAAGATGAATTACTTGCGAATGATTGAATTTCATCGCGAGATGGGTGCCGACTTGACAGTGGGTGCCCTACGAGTCAGTCGCGAAGAAGCGCGAGACTTTGGTGTGATTCAAGTCGAAGAAAAGAACCGCATTACCGGTTTTCAAGAGAAGCCTCCGAATCCCAAGACGATTCCGGGCGATGACGATCACTGCTTGGCATCCATGGGCATCTATGTCTTTACGGCTCGATTCTTGTTTGAACAGCTTTGCCGCGACGCGACGGAAACAAACAGTAGCCACGACTTTGGCAAGAACATCATTCCATCCATTATCGATGATCACAAAGTTTTTGCGTTCCCATTTCGCGACGAGAACCGCAAACGACAGGCTTATTGGCGCGATGTGGGGACCCTCGATGCGTACTTTGAAGCCAATATGGATTTGATCGAAATCGATCCTTTGCTGAATTTGTACGACAGTGAGTGGCCAATTCGCACATTGCAGCCAAATTCACCACCACCGAAATTCGTTTTTGGAAGCCGTGGCGAAGGTGATCGATGTGGACAGGCGATCGATAGTATCGTTTGTCCAGGGACGGTCATTAGCGGAGGCAAGGTGATTAGAAGCGTTCTGAGCTCCGATGTACGCGTCAATAGCTACGCACAGGTCGAGGATAGCATCTTGTTTCAAGGCGTTGAAATTGGGCGTCATGCCAAAGTGCGGCGAGCGATTATCGACAAATGGGTTACGATTCCACCTGGAATGTCGATCGGCTATGACCAAGAATTGGATCGGAAGCGGGGGTTTGCGATCAGTCCCAATGGCGTTGTCGTGATTGCCAAGAACGATTCGCCGGAAATTGCGGATATGTCGATACTTCCTGACGACCCGGCTTCGGTATGGCGCTAGTTCGCCGCAGCTAACTCGTAAAATCGTCCGACTGATACTTAGGCTCTGTCGACAAGGGCAATGACAACTCGGTTGATTCGGAAAGTTGGACCTTTTCGAAACGACCTATAAAAATTGATTTGGGAGTCAAACATTGCCGCCGAACACAACCGTATTTTTGCTTGGTTTGGCCGTTGGCACAGGCTTGCTGGTTTTCGGTATGCTGCTCGGGTTTTGGTTTGGGAAAAAAGCTGCACCACCCCCGGTTGATCATTCTCAGTTTCTATCCTTTGTCCGCAATCTCTCTTTGTGGACATCGGAATTCGCTGGCGACGTATCGAAGTATCAACACCAGCTCGACTCGATCAGTAGACAGGCACGAGGTAAAGGGGAAGCTCCGCGCGAAGAAGTTCTTGGCATGCTTTCGCAGATTATGAGTGCCAACCAGGAACTTCAACAGCGACTCGACGACACTGAAAAACGGCTTGAAACGCAAACGGTCCAGATTTCAAGTTACTTAACCGAAGCGCGTACCGACGGATTGACTGGCCTGTTGAATCGTCGCGCTTTTGACAAATCGACGGACGAGTTATTTGCGGCTTGGACTGGTAAGAAGCAATTGTTTTCGTTGGGCTTAATTGACATTGATCATTTCAAGCAGATCAACGACACGCATGGACATCCGGCCGGTGACGCTGTTTTGAAACAGGTGTCTCAGTTGATCCAAAACGAACTGCGAGAGTCGGCTTGCGTGGCGCGGTACGGTGGCGAAGAATTCGGCCTGCTGATGATCGCTTCCGTAGACAGTACTTCGCTTGCACTGGATCGCTTGCGAGCGAAAATGTCCACGATGGAAGTCGTCCATGATGGCAAACGTATCTCGGTAACGCTGAGCGCAGGAGCATCCCAGATTTTGCCGGAGGAGAAAATCGGCAAATTGGTTCGGAGAGCGGACGAGGCTTTGTACGCCGCTAAGCTTGGAGGACGAAATCGCGTCTATTTGCATGATGGCGTAAATTGCGTGCTTGTTACTAACGGCGCGGCGGTGGGTATGTTGCCCGAAACGAATGGTGCAGATCGTAAAAAAATAAGCGAACTAGATGCTCGCGTTCAGAATAGGCTGAAACGCATCGTAGACGAAGAATCGCGCCGCAACGCCAATTTCTCAAGAAAGTGATTGAACACGACCTACCCGTAACGAATCTCGTCGCTTGGGATTTTTGTATTCAACACTGGAAACCTTCTGAGCTTGAAGGTCTGCAGAGCCAGCAAAGTTAGAAAGTGTGGGTTGAGAAACAGGTAACGCTTCCACAAGCGTCCTGGTTCTTGCGTCAAACGATACAGCCATTCAAGCCCGTTGCGTTGCATGATAATTGGAGCTTGTGAGAGCGTACCTGCATGAAAGTCAAAGGCTGCTCCAATCGCTAGCGTAGGCATGGACAACACACTTAAGTGTTCATAGACCCAGACTTCTTGGCGCGGACACCCAAGTCCTACCAGCGTTATGGCAGCGCCACTGTCAGTAATGGTTTTGACCACTGCGGATTTTTCTTCCGCTGTCAGTTTGCTAAAACGCGAGGGTTGACTACCAGCAATCCGAAGCGAAGGGCACTTTTTCTGCAAGCTTGTCGCGAATGCGCGTAAGACCGGTTCAGTGCTACCATACAAATAAATAGAAAGACCTTCTTTAGCCGCGCGCTCGCAAACGTACAACGTTAAGTTCGGACCGTAAACGCGGTCGGCGAGCTTTGCACCATAAAGCAGGTTCAGCGCCCAACGCACCGGTTGTCCATCCGGTACCACAAGATCCAATCTGTTGAGTCGATATCCATGTTCGGCATCCAGCACACCAGTCATCACGCCATGTACCGCCAAAGCCGAAACGCCAAGGCTTTGTCGACCGTGCGCCGCTTGGATAATGCGATCAACAGCGGCTTCGTAGTCAATGGCATTAACCTGCACACCGAGCAGATTATGTTTACCAAGATCTATCATTTTTCTACTGTTTCACGCCAACGTTTTTGGTTGTGTTCGTAAATTTCTCCCAGAATGCCCGAGATATCATATTTCAATGTCCAGTTTGGATAGTGCTCCGAAAATCGGCTCAGATCGCTGATCCACCAAATATGATCGCCTGTTCGATTTTGCTCGACGTAGGTGTGGTCGAGTTTTTTCCCAGTGAT
>JANNNN010001058.1:0-13076 GCA_031398555.1 Planctomycetia bacterium
CTGGCGCGGGGCGTAGCAGGCAATTCGTGGCTCATTTGGGAAACTTCAAACCTGCGATCGGAAACTGCGGCGCCGGCGGCGCAATATTGAAATCGGTGTCAGCGATGAACAACGCACCGGCGAGTGGCGAGTCGCTTCGGCGAACGGCTGACATATGCTCGACCGCAGTAGTGATTACCAGTTTGATGCTGCCCCCGTGATCTTCGATTAACATCGGACAAGTAACCTGTGGGCTGTTGGCGGTTAACCAGATTCGTTCGAGTTCACCGTTAATTAAACTGTATTGTCGCGTCTCACCAAACTCAGCGGGGTTTGGATTGTAGAAGCTGATAATGGTGCTTTGTTCGTCGGGCGTTAAGCACATCCCGTCTGGAAAACTCTCCAATTCAGTGACATCGATCACGGTTTCACAGTCCGTCAGTTTGCCGTTTTTTAGGTCAAGTCGATAACGAACAACCCGTTTGGTCGGGGTATCGATATCATAAAGATGCAAGCCACCGCCGCCGGTATCGACGACATCTTTGCCATTGCTGCAGATCTGATCGTTACGCAATTGAATTAATGCTCCATCATGTCCACGGTATAGGTAAAGGCCCGCTTTCTTTGTTTTGAATTCGAGATCTTTGCTGCCGAAGAGGATATTGTCACCGTATAGGGTGCCATCATTGATAATCGTGTTGGATACCTGGCTATCAACACCAGACGCAAGTGGTTTCCAAGTGCGTGAGTAGATGTCGAACAACCCAAGTTCGCGTTCGCAACCGACGATGAAAGTGCCATCGACGGTAGTTGGTCGAGCGAATCCAGGACGGCCCGGGAGTTCATAACTTTGGTTGGTCCGCGACTTGAGGTCAAAGACATTGATCGAACCGATCGTAGCAGCCGCTCCGTGTTGGATGCCCACCCAACTGAACTTGCCGTTTCCGAGGGAATAGGGACCTTCTGGAAGAAATCGCAGCGATTCACTATCGGGGAGGAAGAGCAGTTCGGCACGGATGGTTGAAAGCATAGGAATTGATGGTTTGCAGAGGATGAAGTGAATAGACGATTTCAGTTTGCTGTAGCGTTTTAGCTTAGCGGATCGGATGAGGTTGTCCATTGTGGGGACACGATGGGGTTGGCTCCAGACTTGGCACAGGTCTTGCCACCGCTATTGCAATCGCTCTTGCACTCAATATCAAAATTCTATTTTTCAGAAATTTGAACTATCTACTGGCAAGATACATGCAAAAAGACCAACATAAACAATTTGGGGAATGCGTTCGTTTCAACGAATGGTTTCTAAGGCGAACATGGCTTCTCTGCGAACATCTTTTGAGGCATGTGACGCGGCGAGTTGCTCGAGAAGCGCGATCGATCTCGGATTCCTAAGGATTGCCAGAAAGTCGACTAGGTTCTTCAAGCGAACATCGATCTCCAGTGCGGGGTTTTTTTCGCAAAGCTGTATGGCTAAGCGAACACGCGTCTCGGCGGTCTGCCGGTTTAACCCTTTCGAAATTGCGCGCAGATTAACGATCCGCGTGACCGGTTTCAAGCGACGGGCGACTTCATCAACGGCTGCATCTCCAGCTTGCACCAACTCCCATTTGAGGACCTTAATTTCTTCGTCATCGCCATTGCAAAGCGCCAACCAAATTCGATCGTAGTCCGGCCCGTCACTATCGTCCTGAGGCATCAATTCCCAGCCGTAAACCATACCATCGTTGCCACCGCTGACTAACACTCTATCTTGTTCGCTGAATCCGAGCGTCAAGACGCGTCCATTGTGCGAACCGGCTTGCCAGATGCGTTCTGCTGTCCGCGCGTTCAGAATATTCACAATTCCCGATGTCCCAGTTGCCAACCAATTCCCATCGGAAGAAAAAGCGAGCGCCTCGAAATTGGCCTCGCCGCTCTGCGGTGCGCGCTTTCTAAGTGTCATATCTTTGGAGTTCCACACTCTTAGCACGTTAGGGAAATGCGCCGTGACGATCAAGTCGTCTACTGGCGAGCAGCGCACATTTTGCAAGTCACCGCCGATCATTTCAATTTTACTTATGAGTTTGCCACTAGCCGAGTCCCAAAAACATAGTCGTTCGTTCGCGCCAGCTGTGACCAGTTGATTGCCAGTGCGATCGAATGACAAACCGCAAATCGCTTCGTGGTCTAGTTCCGCAATCTGCTTGCCATCCCTTACGTCTAACAAATACGCTTTGCCTTTTTCGGTCGCTGTCGCAGCTAATTTGATTCCGTCGAGCGAAAACTCGAGCATGCCGATTTTTGGCGCCCCCTGACCTTTTTCACCCCACTGCCAACGCTGCAGAGCTGCACCGGTCGTGGTGTCCCAAACCCTAACTATCGATTCGTCATTCGCACTGCATCCACTGGCCACAAGTCGTCCGTCGCGTGACAGGGCTAGCGCAGATATTCCGACATTTGGAGTTTTAATGATGCGCTCGCCCTTACCATCGAGCGTCACGTTAGCGGTTTCAGACAAATGGATATTTCCGGACGAATCACTAAATGCGATCCGATTGCCTGATGAAGTGGTTGCGACAATTCCGGATCCGTGAAAGCCTTTTTCGAGCGGTAGCTCAGTCGACTTCAGCACATCCCATTGTCGAATAACGCGATCCAAACCTGCGGAATACAGCCGGGTTGAATCTGCCGTAAAAGCGAGTCCCCATGGTTGTTGTGTGTGTCCCGAAAGTTCTGATTGAATCATCCCAGTACTAGCGTGCAGTAAGCATATCGAATCAACCCCACCATCTGGAACTGCAGCTGCGACGAATTTACCGTCGGGACTGTAGGTGATGGCAGATGAAAGAAAATCCTCTTGTGGAAAAATAGCTTGCCATCCGACGGCAGATTCGGATTGATATTGCCATTCGAGCTTTCCAGACGCTGTTGAAAACTGAGACACTGCACTGTTTCGTTCTGTAGTGCCGATTGAATTTCCATCAGGCGAGAATGCCATGCGAACGAGGCGGCTTTCGAGTTCAGCGGCACACTGCAATTCTCCGGTAGACGCGCTGAACAAACGCACACGTTGCGGCAGGTCGCTAGTAACTACTGCCATTGTTTTTCCATCGGGAGAGAAAACAGCCAAACTATAATGCCCGCCCATCAGCATCTGATCCTTGTGCCAGTCCGCTGGCTCCATCGCTAAATTAGGTTTGTTGGGTATGTCAAAAAGATTGTTCCCGGATGCGTCGTAGACCACGATTCCGTGCCCGCCCGCCGCAGCAATCCGTGAACCATCTCGTGATACATCGATTGCCAACGTAGCGCCAGGGAATGAGTTAACAGGGCGATTTTCAGGCAATAAAGGTAAGCCATTTTTTACGGGGATCGTAACAGCTTTTCCCGTAAACACGTTCCACTTCAACAGCTTTTCAGGTTCGCTCTGCGAGAAGAAACGCTCGCCGTCGCCGGTAAAGGCAAAGGCGCGAAGACCGTAAGCGGGGCTCCACTGAGATTCAACTTCAGCTGACCAACGGATTTTACCGCTGGCAGTCTCCCAACAATTGATGTTTTCGGCATCCTTAGTAAGCAATGTCTTGCCATCGGGAGACAACGCCAAATCAAGAACGGGACGCCGCGACACAAACCGCTCTGTGCCAAACTGAAATCGGGCTCTGGGAGGTAGAGGATCGCCTAAACTATCGAAGCGAACTGTCCGTGGCCGCTCTTGGTACACTGTGGAAGTACGTTCATCGAGCAGATTTTGCCCCATTGCATTGTCAGCGTGCGCGATAATCAAACAACCTGCGCAGAAGAACCAGAAATTGTGAGCAGCCCTTGCCATCCAAAGCCTCAGAGTCATCGAACGAAAATCATAACTAGCCACCATGATAATCGAAAACCTGCGAGCGAATTTAAGGGGGGGCTAGTCAGCCCATCGATTTAGCAAGGTGAATTCGTAAATCTATTACGTAGCGGCGTCTACACTGTGGCACAAGTTTTGTAGAATGGAGAATTGACGACCTTTTCGACTTTTGGATCCAACCTCGCGATCATTGCAGGAAAGAATGACCACGGACGAAGCTCAACGAACGCCAAAACCTATTAACAAGTATCCGAGTTACAGTCCGCGATTTTGGCATGGAATGCGATTGTTACAATGGTGGCGTTTGCTTGCGAGCAACGGTTTTCGGATCGCGCCGAGCCGCTTGCACATCGCCCTTGGGGTTTCCATTTTTTGTTCACTCAACGATGTGTTAGTTGCTATTCAAGCGTTCATTTATGGCAGAAGAATTGCCGAAGCCAAGGTTTTTGAAGATCCCATTTTTATTCTCGGTCATTGGCGTAGTGGAACAACTTTGTTGCATGAGCTGATGGTGGTCGACCAGCGATTTGCGTCGCCGAGTACTTTCCAGTGCTTTGCGGCCAGCCATTTCCTTGTGAGCGAATGGGCATTTGTGCGTTTTGGAAATTTCTTGATTCCAAACAAGCGTCCGATGGATGAAATGGAAGCCGGGTGGACATTGCCGCAAGAGGATGAATTCGCATTAATGAATTTGGGAGCCCCAACGCCTTACTTGCGAATCGCCTTTCCTCGTTCTCCCCCTCCCGCGTTAGAGTTTCTCGATATGACGTCGACGGACGCGAAAGCGATTCAGTCGTGGCGCGACAAGTTGAGTTGGTTTATTCGTGCACTCACGGTTCGGCATCCGCAAAAGCGGTTGATCATGAAGAGTCCACCTCATACCGGCCGTGTCGAAGAGCTGCTACGGTTGTATCCAAAAGCAAAATTCATCCATTTGACCCGGGATCCTCGCAAGCTCTTTCATTCAACCATTCGTTTGTGGAACTCTTTGGACGAGGTACAAGGACTTCAGCTGCCGATGCCAGCTGCTGAAATGCGAGAGTATGTTTGGAATTGTTTTTCGCGTATGTATAAAGCGTTTGAAGCTCAACGCAGCTCGATACCTCCCGGGCAATTACAGGAACTGCGCTACGAGGATCTAGTTGCCTCCCCGTTTGAATCGATTAGAAAGGTTTATGAGCAGCTCGATTTGGGCGATTTTGACGCGATAAAAGGACCGCTAAGCAAGAGATTGGAAAATCACGCCAACTACCGCACCAACATGCATCCAATCGATCCAGAAACAGAAAAAGAGATCCTAGAGCGATGGCATGATTATGCTGCGAAGTACGGCTATCTAAACGAATCGTCGTGAAGCCTGGTGTCGTTTGAGCCAGTATTTGGGGTAGCGTGTATTTGCGACATGCTACAGCAGAAAGAAACAGACGATCAGAAGCAACGGGCCTAATGGACTTATTGCGATTCAACAACACCGGTGAGCTTGGACTATTGACCCATTAGACCCGCAGGGTTAGCTCGCATATTGCAAGAGAATTCGATCCATTAGGCCCGGGGCCAGGCGACTAAGCCATACGAGAGCCTTACCGCCAGGAGACAAAATAAGCTCGCGACGGCCTTTCTTGACTGCTCCTAGTATTGAATGAGCGACTCGTTCAGCCGACTGGATGCCAAACCTAACCGACTTCTCAATCGGATCGGAATCGAGGAGCGAATCGAAGAACTCGCTGCTCGTTGTGCTCGGCGAAATTGTAACGACATCGATACCACTTGGCTTGAGCTCAAGCCGTAAAGATTCGGTCCAGCCGCGGAGCGCAAATTTGGCTGCGCAGTATTCGCTCTTGCCCGGCATGCCGCGATGCGCAAGAACTGAACTGACAATACAAATTGCTGGATTTACACCCTTGTGGAGGTAAGGCAAGGCCAGGCGAGTGAGCTCGGTAACCCCGAAAAAGTCGACTTCGAAAATTCGACGTAACCTTTCTTGGGTCGCATCCTCAAAGGCGCCTACGGCGCCGATTCCGGCGTTGTTGAAAACCAAATCGATACCACCGAGCTCCTTTACCGCAGTGTCGACCAGGTTTTGGCGATGGACCGGGTCGGATATATCACCGGGGACGGCGATTAATCGACGACGCGGATTGCCAAATGATTGACGCAATTTTTGGAGACGATCTTCGCGGCGACTGGTCACAACTACGTAAGCACCAGCTCGCACTAATTCAGACGCCAAATACCAGCCAATTCCGCTGCTTGCACCCGTCAATAGCACTCGTTTATCTGCAAAGATCCTTGGCGACATAGCTAGTTTCCGCAATCCAATTGAGCCCCATCGAAACAACTTTTCTTATGCTAGCTTCGGCGGGCTTTAAGCTCTAACTTTGTCACAACAAACTCGGAATGGGCGATTTGTAGGGAAAGCAGGCCAGTTGCTGATCTATAACGCCTTTTCGGAGCGCAACGGTAAATACCATCCTTCCAGGGGTAATTTTATTTTGCAGGCAGTTGACAACTGCAAGATGCATCCTTATATCTTATCAGCTAGATTACGCATGTTTCCCAAAACGTTTTGGTGTTAAATACCGCGTAATCGGTTAAATCGCGTACCATGCGCGTTGCGGCTAAGAAGTACTAGCCGAATGTGGCCAGCCTTTCTGGTCATTGAAAATTGTTTTCCTAGGGAGGTTCCGATGAGTCGATTTTTGGTTGCAAGCCTAGTAGTTTGCGCAGTAGTTGTAGCGTCAGCGTCTGATGCACAAGCCGGTCTGTTCGGCAAAATGCGTGGTGGTAGAGGCGGATGCGGTAAAGCATCAAGCTGCACACCTGCTCCGTCATGCTGCACACCAGCACCAGTTTCTTCTTGTGGTTGCAGCGCACCGGCGCCAGTTTCGTCTTGTGGTTGTGGCTCACCAGCGGTTGTATCCAGCGGTTGCAACAGCTGCGGTGGTAGCGTGATCTCGACCGGTTATCAAGGCGTAGTAACCAGTGGTTGCGCCAATTGCAGCCAAACCATGAACAGCGGCATGATCATGGAAAGCTCTGCTCCACAAGCTGCACCACCAGCCCCTGCGACATCTGCACCTGCCGCTCCAACACCAGATGCAGCTCCAAGCGCTCCAGCTCCAGCGGCTGCTCCAGCTGCACCAACACCAGCCCCAGCTGTGTAATACTGTCAGTCTAATGTGACTTAATAACTGCAAAGGCCGAGGTTTACCCCTCGGCCTTTCTTTTTGGCATAGTGTTGGGGGATGTAGTGACTCTAGCCTTCGAAAACATCCTGAACGCGTTTCGCTAGCCCCAGCGGTGTGAATGGTTTTTGTAGGAAGTTCACTTCCGCTCGCAGCAGACCATGCCGAACAACGGCGTCATTGGTGTAGCCGCTCAAGTAGAGAATCGCAATTTGCGGATGCTTGGTCAGTATCCGCTCCGCCAATTCTCGTCCGTTCATGTCTGGCATAACGACATCGGTAATGAGCAGATCGATGGTTCCGACGTGAGTTGCAGCGAGCTTTAACGCTTCCTTTCCGGAACTGGCACGCAGTACCTTATAACCATCCGACTTCAAAGAACGCTTTCTAAAGCAAGATACTGTCGCGACTTAAGTTTTGGTTATAATGGGACCTCCCGCCTACACCGTTCCTGCACGCCCGTGCCAGCATCCCGCCATGATTAAACATTCACCATTCATTACAGCGCTCTTGGCAGTTGCCTTACTGCTTTCAAGCGATGCTTGTTCGCAAGTAAAAACTCAATCGAGAGAGGAGTTTTCAACGGCGCTCCTGCCGCTGATGCAAGAGTTTTGTCTCCGTTGCCATAATGCTGAGACGATGAAGTCAGGCGTCCGATTGGATCAATTGGCAGCTGATTTTCCGGACAATCAGATGTTTCTCTGGAAAGATTTATTGGCGCAAATCTCCAGCGAAGCCATGCCGCCTGAGGATGAGAAGCAGCCGACAGTAGAGCAACGTGAGCTTTGGGTAAGTGCTATACGACGCGCAATGGATGCCGCTCGGGCTCGAAACAGTCAGAAGAATGGATCTGTGCGGCGGCTAACCGTCTCCCAATATCGCAACACACTCCAAAGTCTGTTGGGGATCGATGAAGACCTGACCGACATACTGCCACCCGATGGAATTTCTAAAGATGGATTTGCTAACAATGGTCAGGTGCTTGGTTTGTCACCTCTCCAGATGGAATACTATTTTGAGATCGCTGAGCAGGCGCTCAAATTGAGTATCGTCGACGAGCAAACCAAGCCGACGGTACAGAATTTCCGCGTAGATATCGGTAAAGATCTAAACTCCACACCGTGCAAGGACACCTTAATTCTCGGGGCGAATAGTCTCTTACTCGACAATCAGGATTTTGAAGTTCACGAACTGCAGACGGCAAAACCATTTGCCTATGCACCGTTCCAGATGCAGCGATCATTCAACTTCATCGAGGGATATGAAGGGAATGGAACAGTCCGTGGCTGGCGTAAGTTCGAGAGCATTTACCATGCGGTCTTTGCGTGCATGCGAGGGACGGAGGGGTATCCAAAAGGAAAGTCCTACGAGGTGGTGAAGGAAGGACTGCTTTTGAGACCATCAATACCTAGCACTGAGATCTTCGGCCAGTCTAGCACCTATGGGCCGCAGGCGAATTTTAAAATTTCAGTGAGAGAACTGCCTGACAATGGGAATTTTCACGTAACCGTCACGGCTGCAAGGTTTGAAGATGCATTGTTACTTGACGAGCCGCCGGTTAGCGCGAGCGAGGCGGTAGACGTAACGCACACATTCGATTTTACTTCGAAGTCCGATGAGCAAGAAATTGAGCTTGCTGCGTCAGGGGTGTACCGTGTTGCTTTGGTTTACGGGCCGAACACGGAAAAACAAACGAAAAACGCAAAGCTTGAAAACCAGTTTGCCGAGGTGCAAGTTGGTGATCGCGCTTTTGCTAACCAGCTGCCCGTCGGAAATGCGCTGGCAGGTGGTTCGATTCGTAAGTGCTTTATGTTGATTCGGCTGCCAAGTGGCAAGTTGAAACTCAGCGCAAGAGTTGGCGATGAAGTTCAGCTTCAAAAGATCGAATTGAAGTTATGTGACGAATCGAGTGCAGCTGCAAGACAGTTCATTGCTTTTGCAAATCGATCGCCCCAATTGGGAATTAGCCTTGGCCTGCGGCGAGACTGCGGGAGCACGCTCAAACCGGTGGGTGTTCCCGTTCCTGTCTCGACTGAAGAATTTCAACCTTATGTCTTCGAAGCTGCGATCGGGGATTTCCCGAGCCCATTCGTTGAAAAAGATAATGTCAATTACTTGGCGGGTATCCGCGAAATTGGCGTCCGCAATGAGTTCACAGACGGTCGCGACATCCCCCGGCTGCTAATTAAGTCAATTGAGTTTGAAGGCCCTATTTATTCCACTTGGCCGCCGGAGTCTCACCGTAGAATTTTTATTGAGTCGCCTAACAAGAGTGACTCGAAGATGTATGCACAAGAAGTTGTTCTCCGGTTTATGACACGGGCTTATCGTCGCCCTGTTTTAGAATCTGAAGTTGGGCTTGTGTTACGAGTTTGGGAAAACTCCTTTAAAGAGCATGGCAATTTCTCGCGCAGCGTTGAGGATGCTCTTTTGGTCGTTCTTACGTCCCCGCAGTTTCTGTTCGTTGTTGAAAACAGTGCTGGTCCGGAGCCTGAAGATTTGAACGAATACGAGCTAGCCTCGAAGTTGTCCTATTTCTTGTGGGACGCTCCGCCCGACGAGCAGTTGTTGCAACTAGCTGGCAGCGGTTCATTGCATAAGAAACTTGACGTTGAGATAGACCGCATGCTAGCCGATACGCAATTCGATCAGTTCTTGCAGCCCTTCGTCTCGCAGTGGTTGAGTCTGGATAAGTTCGATGTGGTTGAGATCGATCAGAAGCGTTATCCAAAACTCACTCGTGACACTCGGACGCAATTGCGTGAAGAACCGATACGATTTATTAAGTATTTGATCGACAAGAATTTGCCGCTTAGTAACCTTGTGCGCTCAGAGTTTATTTTAGCTAACGACGTGGTGGCAGCTTACTATGGTCTGGCGGTTCGAGCGGAAAATGGATTTAGTTTTTCGGCGATCAAGCACCAGGATCCCCATCTTGGAGGGCTGCTTTCGCAGGCCAGTATTTTGGCGGGACTTTCGGATGGTCGCGAGTCCAATCCTGTAAAACGCGGGGCTTGGTTTGCGAGAAAGATTATTGCAGATCCGCCGGATGATCCGCCCCCCAATGTGCCACAGCTCAAAGAAGCTTCGGGTACTGAATTGACGTTGCGTGAGCGGTTGGAAATGCATCGAAATCAAGAAGACTGCACGAAATGCCATTCCGGCATCGATCCCTGGGGAGTGCCTTTTGAATCATTTGACGCGGCCGGGAGAATTAAGACCATACCAGTTGATGGTCTCTCTGTGCTGCCGGATGGAACGGAAATTCAAGATTTGAATGGGTTAAAAGACCATCTTGCAACCGACAGGCTCGATCGAGTTGCCTTCAGCTTTATGAAGCATTTGGCAAGCTACGCTGTGGGACGAACGCTAAGTTACAATGAGGTTGCATATGTGGATGAGCAAGCCATAAAATTAAAGCTGACCCAATATCCAACCCGCGATTTGGTGCGATTGATCATCAAGAGTGATATCTTTTTGAAGAAATGAATTGATGCGTGGCGGACGCTGCCAGCGTCCGCAACACGGACTACAAATGCAACTGACGCTGGCCGCGTCAGCCACGAGCAGCGTCAGCCACGATGGTGATAAACCCAAAATTAAAGAGCGACAGCATGACCCAAATCCACTTTGACCGCCGCATGATGTTGAAAGGTTTGACGGGAGTGTGCTTGCCTCTTCCTGCCTTGGAGATCATGGGAAGAGAGGCGGTGGAGAGTCGCCCTAAACGTTTTTGCGCAATGTATACAGCCAATGGAATGTGCTTGCCGAATCCTGCCAGTAAGATCGATGATTGGAGTTGGTTTCCAGGGGTCAAAGGCCGCGAGTTTGAGTTCAACAAGTCGACCGCTCCGCTCAGTCCGTTTCGCGAGCAACTGAGTTTTATGGGTGGACTTCATCACCCCAGCGGAACGAAGGCTGACCCACATGTCTGTTCCGATATGTGGTTGACGGGTGCTCCTTTGCACAATCCCAAACCAGGCACTTATAACTCGGTGTCGCTCGACCAAGTCATTGCTCAGCATACGAAAAAAGATTGCAGGCAGCCCTCGCTGGTTTTATCGATCGATGCGGGAGTTGGTTTTTTATCGCGAACGGGAACGATCTCGTACAACTTGGAGGGCAAGCCTATCCCGGCCGAGAACAGTCCTAGGCGAGTGTTCGATAGACTGTTTCGTAACAACCGAGACTCGTTGACTGAGCAACGCGCTCAACTCAAACGACGAATTCGTTTGGTCGATGCGGTGCTGGAAAACTCGAAATCGCTCGACCAGCAACTGGGGCGATCTGATCGCGAAAAAATGGATCAGTATCTCACGTCGCTCGGTGAAATCGAGTCGCGTTTAGTTGCATCCGAGCGCTGGATCGATGTGCCGCTCAAGTATCAAGACTACTCAGCGCTAAAACTGGATGCATCGACAGAAGGAGAACCGGCTGAGTACTATCGAAACATGTTTGATTTAATCGCTCTCGCCTTTGATGCTGATATCACCCGTTCGGTAGCATTTATGCTTAATCGCGAAGACGGGATGGGAATTAGTGATACGTTTCCCATCAAGCTCGGTTTGGAGCGAACTCATCACAATTTGTCTCATGCTGGCGATAAAAATGGTCAGTTGTTGTTCGCTAAATACGACCTCTTTCTGAGCGAGCAAATCGCCTACTTCTTAGGTCGTTTAAACGAACTGACCGAGTTGGGTGGTAAAGTGATCGATAATACCATCCTGTTGTTCGGCAGCGGCGCAAGCACAACTCACAACCCGACCAATCTGCCGACTTTGGTTGCAGGCGGAGTTAACATGGGATTAAAGCATGGCACCTATTGGCACCGTGAAAATTCAAGGCTGTCAGATTTGTACTTGAGCATCCTTCAAGCGATGCAGTTGCCGGAAGTTTCATTTGCGGATAGTAATGGCGTGCTGAGCAATTCAATCTTCGGCTGACGAGCACTTATTTTCGATGTGTGCCGTTTTGCATAGATGTAGCGATTTGCACCTACGCTTTTGAGCGATGATTTCAACTTCAACTCACCTTTCTACCGCCATTCGTTTGACGGTTTTGCCATTAGGGTGATCATGGGCGTTAGAATCGGCAAATTAAGCCTCAAAGAAGTGAGTTGGATGATTGGCAATTGTCGGCACGAACGTTGCTGATGTAATGCGGAGAACAGTCATGCGATGTCAATCTCATGATGGCTCAGATGAATAAAGTCTCAACTGAATCGCTATTTGGATAGATTTCTCTAGCGGGGTAGGATTGAGGCAAATAGAATGCTGTGAGCAGGAAAGCATTTTTCATCTGTGTCAGGATTGACGCAAGTGTAACCCAACACGCTTCAGCGGGGTTGGAGAGGTTTGACGATAGACCAGATCTGATCCATCTCATCTAAAAATCTACCGAAACTCGTTCCTTAGTCTCTTCTTTTGTGGATCTTTGCATCTCCTCGAGGCAATTGTGCTTCTCCTCGGGACCTTTTGGGAGTTGGGAAATATGCGTTTCACGAGACCGCTTTGGGTGATATTCGCTGCCGTAATGGGTTTGCCTTTGCCGACTTTCGCCGTGCAGCAAACCGCCGGCGACGACCCGTTTGGCACCTCAGCACCCGAGCCTGTTGAGCAGACAACGGTTGCTCCACTCGGTGTTGGTGCCCAGCCTCCAGCATTGCTCGAAGAATCTTTTGCTGACGGCAATTTACTGGCTCGTGAAGAGGAGCTTCGTCGCGCATCAGCCCAGGCCTTAGAGCAAGATGTTCGCAATCAGTTGACCGAAGCGAGCAAGTTGCTGAAGACCAACCCAGGCGGCGTTAAGAATGCACTTAAAGCCAGACTTGAAGATATCGACGCAGCCGTCGATTTGGACCCTTCCGTTCGAGCCCAGTTGCGCGATCGACTTCGCTCAGCCATTAAGCTAGCGGCGGTAGAGGAAGGCCGTTATCTTGATCGCGTCCAACGAGCTGAAACCCTGAGCGCGCAAGCCGATGCAAGTCAACGGTTGTTGGCCGAAGTGAATCGTACTGACGAATCGGTCAAGCAACTTGTCGAACAGTTCAATTACCTGATCGCACAACGCAAGTACCTGGAAGC
>JANNNN010001079.1:0-6430 GCA_031398555.1 Planctomycetia bacterium
GTGAACCGCCCCTGCGCGTCGGTGTACACTAATTGGCCTTCCAGCCCAAGGATGTACACCTTCGCATGTGCAATCGGGTTTAGGTAAAGGTCGTCCGCCGTCATCAACTGGCCGTCCGGCCCGGCCCGCAAGTCGTCGAACGTCATCGGTTTCAGGTCGGTGCCTGGGTCAGCCACCAGCCCGTTGATTGAAGTGTTCGGGACTACGGCAGTCGAGACCGTAGTGAACCGCGTGCGGCGGATGCTGCCAGGCGTGCCGCTGTCGGCAGCATCGAGCATCGAGCCGTCGGCGGCCCCAATGGTGGACCCGTCGAGGTTAATGGTGATCGTCGAAGAGCCCGGCAGCGGGGCAGAGAAGAATAACCATGCGAAAGTGCCGTCGGTTGCAGGCGTGATTGTCGCGGCCATTTTCGCGCCGGTGGTGTCGGTAGCGTAGAAGTTACTCGCGTTGAGCGTGGTCGGATCGATCGGTCGCGAGAAGACGATCTTAGGTCGGAACGTGACCCCAACGTCGTCGGATCCATTGGCTGGAGCAACATCGGCGATGGTCAGTGGGATCGCGTTCGCTAATGTCAAATTGATCGTACGAGTTGATGTGTTCCGAGCTGCATCTCTAGCGGACACGAGCAGCGAATGGGTGCCCACTGACAAACGTGACAGGTCAAGCGACTCGTCAAAATCTCCAGTCGTCGAATCGAAAGAAACAGGAACCGCCCTGCCGCCGTCGAAGGAATAGGACAGCGAGACCAATTTCGATCCAGTCGGATCGGCCGTGCCTGCTAAGCGACTGGCAACGGATAGTGTGCTCGTGTCGGATAGACTGGTTATTGAAATCAGTGGCGCTCGCGTGTCGAGCGTGAATTTATATTCACGTGAGCTGGTGTTGCCGGCTGCGTCGGTCACGCGAATGCGGAACGTGTGCAACCCATCGCTGGTTCCACCTAAGGGCAAGTTGGTCGGAAACGCAAAATGGTTTTGGGCATCCATTGCGAGCGGTTTGTAAGATCCTCCCTCAACTTGAATCTCTGCCGAGGCGACGCCAGCCAAGTTATCGATTACCCAACCGTTAATCGTCGTATTCGAATTACCGACGCCTCCAGTGGAAGGCTTTTCAAAGACAATCACTGGAGCCTGAGTATCGTCCGAGAGGGTAAAGCGGCTGAGTACTTCTTGTCCAATTTGACGACCGCTGGCGAGGCTGGCCTGGTTCGTGAATTCGTAGTGGATTCCACCCAGCACGCGACTTCGGCCGGCTTCATTGGCTGCATCTTCAAAACTTGTGTAACTGCGCGAGATTCCTGGCAGTCCAATGGAGGTCGTGGAGAAGGCTTGATTGTCACCGAAGTAAGATGTCAAAATTTCCGCTGCCGCCGCACTGAACGTGCTGTGCCCCGAAGTGTATTCTGGGAAAGGAGGTGTGACTAACAGTGGACTCCACGACGCATCGACGGATGTACTGTCGTTGCCATCGCGGTCAGCATTTTGAATAGCGGTAATCGGCCTCCACAGCTCATAAGTGTACTTGGTGTGCCAGGAGACGATAGCTGCATCACCGAGCGCCACGTTGAGCATCGCAAACAGGCGCGCGCTTTCACCGACACTCAGTGCTTTTGAATTTGCAAACTGCGCTGCGATTTGATTCCAATGGCCCGGAGGAGTGTATGTGCCTCCGCCATCTGCCCAGAATTTTGCTTCCTGCGTTTGGTCATCGGTGCGCAGAATGCTTACGGCTCGCCCAAGTTCCTTCACTTCATTCAGCGACATGGCATACTCCTGACTGGTCAGGTCAGGTGGAGCTGCAGGTGATAATGCAGCTACATTGCTCACCGCAAACGGTGTCACGTCGCCCCATTGCGGTGTGAGGGCCACCGCATACATGGGAGCCGTTGCTTGCCACTTGCCCGGCGCGGTACTTGAGAAGTGATCGATAAAGGTGTCCCAGCCATCGTGGCTGCGAATGGCAATGACGCCGTTCCCAATCGATGTACCAAAAGCAACTCCGTTCGTCTTCGCTGGTCCGTCGGGAATGTCGACAAGGGCCGCAGTTAATACCAACTGAAGCGTTACCTGCTGCGCGGGATACAAGTAACTAAGAACGCGGAACGCTGCGGCCGAGATGGCGGCATCGATCGAAATGTCTGCAGGCGGCTGCAGTGAGACCAAGTAGCTTGGCGACTCTTCAATTGCGTTGACGACGTCCAGCATAGCAATACTGGCCATCGCCAGTGCGCGCGTCGCTACCTGGGGAGCCGTCGCGTCCAAACGGATTGATTCCAGGGTTGCTTGATTCCATCGCAGCACCGGGTCGAGCAACGTGGCCTCATCGACTCGGATGAAGGCTTGCTGTCCGTTGCTCGAGTTCCCCGCAATATCTTCAACGCTCAGCGCAACGGGGTTGTTACCCAAATTCAACGAGATATTCGGAATACGAAAAGTGCCATTGCCGCTACTGCGAACGACAACGTTCGAACCGGCTACGGTGACAAAAGAGTTTCCCTCCGTCTCACCCGCCAACGTAACGCGAGCATAGCGAGTAGAAAGATCGCCAGGAGTGCCACTGTCCGATGTGGGCGCTAAATCAATTGTAGGAACTTCAGGCGACTTGGTATCGATGACCAAGGATAGTGGATCGCTGACTGATACGTTTCCAGCTATGTCGGTGGCTGTCGCAACGATCTGGTAAGTGCCATCGGCCAGGTTACTTGTGCGCTGCAAAATGGTCGAGGTTGCCAGACCATCAAAAAGAATCTGACTACCCATGACGAGGCTTACGTGCGCACCCGTTTCCGTGCTAAGTGTGATCAATGGATTGGCTACATTCGTAACGCCGTCATCCGATCGATAACCCGTATCCTCTCGCGAATCGACTTTCGGATGAGTCACCGTGGGCGAGAGTGTGTCCAGCGTAAGCGTGACGCGCGCATAGGCGACCGAGCTATCGCTGTATTTTGTCGCGAATGTTGCTTTGCGAATTCCATCTTGAAGTCCGCCAAATGAGGCTGCGTTTGCCACGAAGTTTCCCGTGCTATCTACGGGCAGGCTGATGACGGGACCCCGGTCGATTCTCGCGCTAACACTCAAGGGAGAAGAAAGGCCCACCGCCTTAACATTGCCCAGGAAATCTGTAACGTTGGTTATGCGATCCGTAGAAGACGAACCGGAATCGTGTTCCAAAGCGACGGGTAAAATTCGATTACGCCGCAAATTAAGATCATTGATGACCAGTAAAGCATCTATTGGAGAGACCCGGGAATCGCCGTTGGTGTCGAAGTAATTGTTATTACCTACTGCTCCGGTGAGAACTCGCTCTTCGCGTGAACGAGTATTCAAAAAATTAATTACCAGCAAAGCGTCTATTGGTGAAACTCTCGCATCGTCGTTTATATCGACCGCAAGCATTGGGTTCTGCCAATCGGACGCCAGCAGATACTTTTCTTCTAAACGTTCAATGCAAAGTCGTCGAACGCCCGACCTTTTGATTTTCGTCTCAAAGCTTTGAAGTTTTAATTGCCGAGAGGATGGGCGTCGTGAGTATGTTTGTTTCATTTTTGCGTTCACGTTTATTGGTGGCCCCAACATTCTTACAAGGAGCGCATCTTCAATCCCCACGTGGCGCAAATCAATCCCCATTAAGGCTAGGTCCGAGAGATTTCTTTAAGTTCGTAAAGCTTAAATAAGGCTGCCAGCTCTGGAAATGCCTCAAGATTCTGGGATTCCAACGGCGCACCGGTCACCCAAACCAGAGCGGCGTAGATCGAACAAGCTACAACGCTCCGAAGTGCGAAACCGGTGCGCGATTGACCGTTGTCGGAAGCCCCACTCGGGACAACGGTGCTGCGATGTCTCTATGTCTTGCTTCGTTGCTCACGAATAGCCTCCGTTCTGAGTGTCTTGTACGTCGCCAAAACCCCGTCTACGATATCTGCAGATGCATCTAGATTCTGAGGAACTTGGCGTTTTGACGCTCGACGGAGTAACGCAGCATCACGTCGATTCATATCGTTGATGATATTATAAATAAAGCCCTACACGCTAGTTAACAACGAACCCGATTACCAACTTACTGCAGCCGCCAAAGCGACCAGAATGCTCGCAAATTAGTGGGCTCCAAGCCCCTTTTCATCGACTATTTTCGATGCGTTGGTTTGGGCGACCGATTTAGCTACGCGATTTCCCATTGGCGACCTTCGCAGATGACCGTCAACGTGCTCTCCAATTCGCGAGACTCACATCTTCTCAAAAGCCAGCAGCTAAGGACGGGTAAATCGGAAACGGCGTCCATTCCCAGGGATAGGCGGGAAGGCAAACCGGTCGCCCGTAATCCAGGCCACGCATGTCGAGCGGCACACCATTTACCCATGCTTTCGCAGCGGCGAGCAAGCTGTTGGGATCGAGGCAGAGCGCGAGCGACTGGGCGTGACGGTTGGCCGGTGACTTGCGTCCCACGGCACCGCAGACGATGGGCTCGCCCGCGAGGAACGTTCGCAGGCCCTTATGGAGCGACTCTGGGCTATCACATACCAAGGCGAGTCGGTAATCCAACGCCGTCCGTCGGATCGCCAAAGTGTGCAGCAAATTCCTCCAGTTCATCATCTCACTGGCGGAGGGCAAATCCAATTCTTCTGCAAGCTGCTCGGCCCGAGACCGCAACGCTGGCAAGGATTTCGCCGAGATTAGCGCCAGACCAGGCACCTGTGCGGCAGTGGTGGCTTGTTCCACCGATTGTGGCTCCGCTCTCTCGAGCACCAAGTGGACATTTGCACCGCCAAAGCCGAATGAACTTACCCCGCCTGTATTCGCCGTCAACACAGTAGGGCCCGTAGGAACTCGCAGCCCTAGACGTTCCAGAGGGACTTCCGGATTACAGCGCTCAAAATGAAGGTTGCCTGGCAATTCACCGTGTTGTAGCGCCAACGCCGCCTTGATGAAGCTGGCAACTCCCGCAGCCGCCTCAGTGTGTCCGATGTTTGTTTTCACAGAACCGAGTGGAATCGGGTCGGCGCCCAATCCGCGCTGGCTGACCAATCGACCAATAGCGTTGCCCTCCATGGCGTCTCCGAGAAAAGTGCCGGTGCCGTGGGCCTCGAAAAAGGCCGCAGTCCCAGGATTCCGCTGCGCATGCGCCCACGCTTCGCGGAGCAAATCCTCTTGCGCCGCGCCGTGTGGCGAAACCAAGCCGTTGGTGCGTCCATTGTGGTTGACCGCGCCGCCGATCAATGTTGCGATGATGCGGTCACCGTCACGCACGGCGTCGGCGAGCGGCTTGAGAACAACGATGCCGACGCCCTCGGCGCGTACAAATCCATCGGCTCCGCCATCGAAGGTACGGCAACGGCCTGTTGGCGAGAGCAGCCCGGCCTGAGATAGACTGATGCTGGCGTCGGGCAACAGCATGAGGTTGACGCCGCCAGCCAAGGCCAAGTGACACTCACCCCGGTCAATGCTCTGCGCCGCGAGCCAGATGGCCATCAGCGAAGACGAGCAAGCGGTATCTACGGCGATACTCGGTCCTCGCAAGTTGTAGAAATACGAGAGCCGGTTTGCGGCAATTGCGAGGCTGGCGCCGCTGGCAGTATAAGAAGTTATGGCATCGAGGCCGCGGGCCGGCAGCAGTCTGGCCCAGTCCGTCGCAGAGATTCCGATGAAGACTCCGGCTCGGCTGGCTGCGAGCCGCTCGGCGGTGACCCCAGCATGCTCGAGCGCTTCCCAGGAGACTTCCAGCAACAGTCGTTGCTGAGGATCCATGCGAAGCGCCTCGCGTGGCGAGATGCTAAAGAAGTTCGCGTCGAAGCGTTCGACATCATCAAGGAACCCGCCGCGACGCGTGCAAATATGTCCCGGTAATTTAGGGTCGGAATGGTAAAGAGCCTCGGCATCCCAACGTTCACGGGGCGTTTCGGAAATCCCGTCCCGTCCGTCCATCAGAAACGACCAGTAAGCATCCACTCCCCGGCTTCCAGGAAAATAGCAGCCAATTCCTATTATTCCAATTGGAATCATGTTGCCTCCGAGTGGGCCAGATAGGCCGCAAGACGCGTCACGGTCGGGTGATCCCACAGAAGTGTAACGGGAAACCTTCTGGCAAAGCGGTTCTCAAGTTCGGCCACGAATGCGACGCTGGTTTGTGAGTCCAGTCCATAACTGGCGAAAGGCTCGTCGGGATCAATCGCTTCGTGCATGACGTCAAGTGCGTCGGCCAGGCGATGGATCAGAAATTGTTCGATAACAGGCCCGTTGGAAACTTTGCCGGAGTTACGGCGTAGGCTGGCAATTGGGTTCCACTCCCCGGCGCAATAGATCGCCTTACACGCATGGCGTTGGACCTTACCGCTAGACGTTTTAGGAATTTGGCCCGGCGTCACGAGAAACACGTCCCATGCGTTCGCGTCGTGTGCCTCGGAAATGGCGCGGCGGATGGCCCTTATTACCTG
>JANNNN010001149.1:0-7304 GCA_031398555.1 Planctomycetia bacterium
GCGGCGAACTGATCGAGATCCAGCATGCATCGCTTGGCGCCCTGCGCGAAAAGACTCGCTGCTTGCTCAGCGAACAGCCGAAACGGGTACGCATCGTCAAACCGATTATCGCCCGCAAAACCCTGGTCACGCTTGACGCGCCCGGTGGCGAAGTGGTGCGCAGGCGACTGAGTCCCAAGCGCGGGGACGTTTTGGATATCTTTTTGGACCTCGTTTACTTTGGAACGATTTTTCCACATCCCAAGTTGATACTTGAAGTCATCTTGATCGAGGCCGAAGAGACGCGTGTCGATCGCGCTCGTCCAAGCCGACGACGCGGCAAACGCTACCGCACGCTCGAACAAACGCTGGTGAACGTCGAGTCCAGATTTGAATTCAGCAAACTCAGCGACCTTCTCGCACTACTACCGCTCGACCAATTGCCACAGCCCTTCGATACCTTAGAACTAGCCGCCGCCATGGAAAAACCTCGGTGGCACGCTCAAAAAGTGGCTTACTGCCTCCGTCAATGTGGGGCCGCAACGCTAGTTGGCAAACGCGGTAACAGTCAGTTGTATGCGACCAAGAAAGTTCGATCAAGAATTCGACGCGCAGCGTAATTAAGCCGCCAGCGCTAGCAGCGGGCAACGAATTACCCCACGGCTTCGCCCGAAACTCCCGGCCGATCTTCTTCTAGCTTCTGCGGCATAACTTGATTCCGACCACTATTATGAGTGCCCGGAACAACGCGTGGACCAGGCAGAGTTTCGTCAACCAGTCGCCTTAGTTCGCTGTTATCGATGACTTCGACTTCAATCAATCGTTGAGTGATATTTTCCAAAGCCTGTTTCCGCTCGGCAAGAACCTGACGAGTACGGTGAGCCATATCGTCGATAATACGCCTAACTTCTTCGTCAATTTCACGGGCTGTTTGTTCGCTGTGATCGCGACTATACGGTTCTCCGCGAGCACCACCTAAGAACGGTGAACGACCACTCTCGCGATAGTTCACACGCCCAAGTCGACTCATGCCAAACTCCATCACCATGCTGCGCGCAATCGCACTGGCACGTTCCAAATCATTTTGCGCTCCAGTACTGATATCTTGAAAGATCAATTCTTCCGCCAACGTACCGGCTAGTAGCACTTGCATTTGCGATTCGAGTTCCGATTGAGTCATCAAAAACCGCTCATCCTCAGGTCGTTGCAACGTATAGCCTAAAGCGGCGAGCCCACGTGGTATGATCGAAACTTTGTGAACTGGATCCGTATTTGGAAGGGAGTAGGCGACCAGGGCGTGAGCCGCTTCGTGAAATGCTACACGACGTTTCTCGTCATCTTGCATAACACGACGCTTCTTCTCCAAACCTGTCGTTACACGTTCGACACCTTCGTCAAACTCCTCTTGCCCAACGACATTCTTGCCTTTACGGGCCGCCAGTAAGGCCGCTTCGTTGACTAAGTTAGCCAAGTCCGCGCCACAGAATCCGCTGGTGATCGACGCGATCTCTTTCAGTCGCACGTCCGGAGCGAGTTTTACGTTCTTAACGTGGACTTTCAAAATCTCTTCGCGCCCTGATTTGTCAGGCCGATCGACCAAAACATTGCGGTCAAAACGCCCAGGCCGCAGAAGCGCCGAATCGAGCGTCTCGGGCCGGTTCGTCGCAGCGATCACAATGATGCCGATGTTGGCATCAAAACCGTCCATCTCGACCAGCAACGCATTAAGTGTCTGCTCACGTTCGTCATGCACACCGACAACAGAATTGCTACGGCTCTTGCCAAGCGCATCGAGTTCGTCGATGAAAATGATGCTTGGCGACTTTGCAGCAGCCTGTTGGAACATGTCGCGAACGCGAGCCGCACCGACGCCGACGAACATCTCGACGAAGTCGCTTCCGGAGAGGCTGAAGAATGGCACTCCGGCTTCGCCAGCGATCGCTTTGGCGAGCAACGTTTTGCCAGTTCCTGGAGGACCGACCAGTAACACGCCTTTGGGAATGCGTCCGCCCAACCGTTGATACTTTTCGGGGTATTTTAGAAAGTCGACAATTTCGCGTACTTCTTCAACTGCTTCATCGACACCTGCAATATCGTCGAAAGTAATCCCTACATCATCTTGCGCGTACAACCGTCCTCGTGACCTACCAAATGACATCGGCGAACCGACTCCACCAATCTTTCGCGCCGCGAACATCATAATTAAGAACGCCGCACCAATCATCAGCAGCACCGGGCCATACTGACTCATGAAGTTCGGTCCGTCAGTAAATCCCCAGTCCACACCGCTGTCTTTCAGAAGGTCGCGCACCTCAGCATTGGTTTGCTCAGAATCGTCTTTGCTTGCATGAAACTCCACCTTAGTGGCTGCGCCTTCCGTTTCACCGTTGGTCAGATTGCGGCGCAATACAAATCCGCTGACAAAAGACTTATCAACTCGGACTTCGCGAATTCCCGACAGTTCGATTTTGTTCTTCGAATCAGTTCGTGAGCTGATGGTGATCTTGCCACTAAACCCCTCTTCCAGTTTCGCGTTGGATGGGTCGGTATACTTTGTTTCTTTCAGCAGCCGAACGAAATCCGGATAACTCAGCCGCAGGACCGCATTGTTGACCGCAAAGACACCGATGGAGATCAATATGATCGCCGTCAGCACCAAGTACCATAGCCAATTGCTCGTTTTAGTTTCACCGTTCCGCTTGTCGTGGTCGTCGTCGGCCATTTGCTACCTGTAAAGTCTATCGGTTGGATTGAACTAGCGACTGATTGAATAGTATTGGCAACCCTCGACCAGTTCAAGCGACCGATCGCATCAGGTAGAATAAATGGGTGTGATCATGGATAATTCCAGCATCAAAATCGCACAATCGACACAATCGCGTTAGATAAAACGCCTGTCCAAGTAGCTCGTCCTATCCGCCAGCGAAGAAACCAGCGAAAAACTTAACGAAAAGAACCGGTGTAACAACTCGTGAATAAACCGCCTGTAGAATCCCCCTTTTTACAAGCCCAGCCGAGGAGGCTTTCGTTTTCCAGCATCCTTATTTTGCTGCTGATGGTAGTTTTCGCCGGACTTAGCTTACTGGTTTACAACGCGATGAACGTGCCAGCGATTACCAATGAATTGGACGCCTGGATGGGACGCCAATCCAAAACTGTGAACACTGCTGATAGCCGTGAGGCACAAATCGTATTCGTTATGTTCTGCTACGCCGCTCCGCTAATGCTCGGCATTCTTGTCCACGGCCTGCACCAAGTCATCAACTTCTTCGATCGACGAATGCGGGAACGCGAGCACAAAGAAGATGATGCGTTCCGCATGACCGATTGAGTACCGTGACCGGCTGAATGGTACCGTAGCTGGTCTCGTGAGAGACCGGTTGCAAAAACACGTAGCTGGTCTCGTGAGAGACCCGTTGACTTACTGGTGACTAAGCAATTTTATCTCGTTTCTTACGAAACCAGCTACGGAACTTCCTTTTGCACCGGTCAACCGTTGCGACTCGACTATACTCAACGGTAAAGCTCAGTTGCCCAGTTAAGTTAATTGAGCCCAGATTTTTATTGACGGTGGAGCCCATTATGAAGACGGATTATTTCACTCGCTTACTGACTCGCTACAGTCTATTGGCGCTGGCGACAGTTTCCTTGACGACTGCAATCGTGAGTAATTGGGCAAGCGCCGATGATGGCACAGCGGTTTCCGCAGGAAAATCGGCTGCCAGGCTGCTTTCGAATGCCTTTCGTGAAGCCGCAGAGAAAACTCTACCTGCTGTAGTTACGGTCCTCGGTCGCGAGGAAAACAAAGAACAACCGGTCCTCAACGTAATCGGCGGCCGCGATGAACAAGTTTACTCAAGCGTAGGCTCGGGCGTTATCATCTCCGCCGATGGACTTGTACTAACCAATCATCATGTGGTCGCCAAAATGCGACAGCTCGATGTGCGTCTCTTTAACGGTCAACAATTTGTTGCCGAAGACATTAAATCGGATCCGAGCAGTGATCTTGCTATCGTCCGCATCACTTCCGATGAACCGTTCCCATTCGCAAATCTGGGCGATTCAGATCAACTTCACGTCGGCGACTGGGTCCTCGCGATCGGCAGCCCTTTCAATCTAGAATCGTCCGTCAGTGCAGGCATCATTAGTCGCACCGAACGACGACGCGAGATCTCTCAGGAAGTGAATGGACTTTTCTTGCAAACCGATGCAGCAATCAATCCTGGAAACTCCGGCGGTCCGCTCCTCGATTTGGATGGTAACGTGATCGGTATTAACACCGCGATATCTTCTCGAAGCGGAGGTTTTCAAGGTGTTGGTTTTGCGATTCCGATAACACGTGCGAAGTGGATTCGCCAAGAACTCGAACAGTTCGGAAAAGTTCGCCGCGCTAAAATCGGAGTGCGTGCGAAGGCCATTCCCGCCGACGAATACGAGCGACTGAAACTTGCTCCTGGTATAGGCGTAATTGTAGAACAGGTTTTGGTGGATCGCGCCGCTTACAAAGCGGGACTTAAGAACAACGACATAATCTTAACGCTATCTGGCGAGCAAGTAGCAATTGCAAACTTCTCTGATAAAGTCGAACAATCCACGGTTGGCGAACCACTGAAACTTGGCATTATCCGAGGCGAAGAACGGCTCGAATTGACAGTTGCACTTGAAGCGAAGTAGACCGCACACCCGTAGCCTAGGCTACGGAGGCGACCTCTTTCTTGACGCGAAACATCAACACGTAAAGGGCTGGCAAATTCATCAGAGTCAAGAAAGTCGCAATCGACAATCCACCCATAATCGCCATGGCCATCGGTCCCCAAAATACACTTCGGGTCAATGGGATCATAGCCAAAATCGCCGTCGCAGCGGTCAAGATTACCGGTCGAGCACGGCGAACGGCAGATTCGATCACCGCTTCCCATTGTGACATTCCAAGCAGCATATCCTGCTCAATCTGATCGATCAGAATCACCGAGTTCCGCATGTCCATCCCGGCTAGCGCGATCACGCCCAGCAGTGCAACGAATCCAAAAGGCGCGTTAAACACGTGCAGCGCGGTCACAGCCCCGATCATGCCTAACGGTGATATCGCAAAGACCAGGATCGCCTTCCGAAAATTCTGCACTTGCGCCATCAGCAGAGTCCACATCACCAAAACCATTAACGGAAACACCGCAAAGAGGGCTGAGTTCGCTTTTCCACTCTCTTCCATAGCGCCACCTTCTTCGATCCGATAGCCTGGCGGTAACGTGGACTTCACTTCACTCAATTTTCCGCTCAGCCGCTTTGAAACGTCCGGCGCCTGCCAACCATCGAGCACATCGGCTCTAACGGTCAACATCGTTTCACGATTACGACGCCACAAGATCGGCTCCTCGTGGTCATACACCGGCACAGCGACTTGCGATAACGGCACTGCTTGACCTGTACTGGTGAACAGCGACAAATCCGCGATGTGATCTAAATCGCCTCGTTCCGCAGTAACAGCTCGTGCGACAACGTCAATCGACTCACGACCATCGCGAAACTGTGAAACAGGTGTCCCCGTCAAAAGAACTTGCATTGAGTTGGCAACTTCCTGCGGCGCAAACCCTATTAGCCGCGCGCGGTCTTGATCTACCTGTAAACGCACTCGCTTCGCCGTCTCGTTCCATTCCAGATTGGGTGATACGGCAGTCGGCTCGCTTCGCATTACTTCGCGCACTTGATAAGCGATCCGCCGCACTTCATCCGGATTGGGACCTATCACACGGAACTGCACCGGATAACCCACTGGCGGACCGAAGTCCAGTCGCAATACGCGGATGGTTGCAGCCGCGAAAGCTGGATCTTCATCAAAGACCTTGATCAATCGATTGCGAAGCTGTTCACGATTCTTAACGCCCTTGGTCAGGATAATGAACTTTGCAAAGTTAACCGCTGGTAGATCAGGGTCCATGGCCAGGAAGAAACGAATGCTACCTGCACCGGTGTAAGCCGTAAAATGCTCGACGTTCTCATCACCCTTCAATAGCCCCTCGATGCGCGCAACTTCCGCTTCGGTAGCGGCAAAGGACGAACCTTCGGCCAAGCGGACGTTGATGATCAACTCAGGCCGCGACGACTGTGGAAAGAACTGCTGCTGAATGGTTGTAAAACCAAAAAGTGCAATTCCAAACGCAATCACCGTTCCAGTCACAACACTCTTCGGATGCTCCACACAGAACGTAACTGCCTTGCGAAGCTGCCGATGAAAGAGGCTGTTGTAAGACTCACCAGATTCGCCCTGTCCATGTCCATGACCGTCTGGCAACAAACGAACTCCCAGGTAAGGTGTGAATGTAACGGCGACCAACCAAGACGCGATCAGCGATATCCCGACCACCCAAAAAATTCCACCAGCATATTCACCCGCAGCAGAACTATTAAATCCAACTGGCAAGAATCCAGCCACGGTAATCATCGTTCCCGAGAGCATCGGAAACGCGGTCGAACGCCAAGCAAAGGTAGCGGCCGCAACCCGATCCCATCCCTCAGCCATCTTCACCGCCATCATTTCCACTGCGATAATTGCATCGTCCACCAATAACCCCAACGCAAGTATCAACGCGCCTAGAGTGATACGATCAAGATTCATGCCGATCATGTTCATGACGACCATCGTGATGGCCAATACCAAGGGGACGCTGAGCGCGACGACGATCCCCGTCCGCCAACCAAGGCTAATGAAACTAACGACCAGTACAATAATCAGCGCTTCAACGAATGAACGCAAAAACTCGCCAACTGATTCTTCGACGACATGCGGCTGGAATGCAACAGTTTCGACTTCAACGCCTAGGGGCAGGCCCGCTTCAATTTCTTTCATGGCTTCTTCGAGCTGTCGGCCCAACTCGAGCACATTGCCACTTTTTTTCATCACCGCTGCCATCGCCACAGTCGGCTTGCCATTGTGACGGATCGTGAATGATTTAGGGTCAACAAACCCCCGTTTTACTTCAGCGATATCGCCCAGCCGCACCAACTCACCAGCCGTCTCGATGGGCACATCCCGAATGGCGTCGAGCGCATCAAAAGCACCTTCAACTCGGACGAACACCCGATTGTCTGGAGTATCGATCATGCCAGCCGGTGTTACGACGTTCTGTCGCTGAAGTGAATCGAATATCTGCTGGGGCCGGATGCCCAATGTAGCCAGCCGCTGATGCGAGAATTCCACATAGACCTTTTCCGCTTGCTCGCCAAACAGTTGCACTTTGCCAACATCTTGGATTCGTAGCAATCGGCCCCCCGACCCGCGCGTTCAACTTCGACACCGACTTCCTTACGCCGACGCTGCTGCCGCCGGG
>JANNNN010001228.1:0-4041 GCA_031398555.1 Planctomycetia bacterium
ACGCAATGCTCCATATGGAACATCGGCATGTGTTGATGAATAACCACTTCCAGCCATTGTGATGGTGTGTGCTTGGTCAACTCGATCAGTTGATCGCGATTCAAGTCGTAAGAGGCTGTGATCCGCTGTGCACCCCAGGCGATCAGTTGTTCAGCAGTCAACGGGTTCGTTACATTCAACGAAAAATCGCAAACGAACGGAATGTTCGCGGATCGGCAATAGGCTAGGGCCGCTAAGTTGCGAACCAACCAACCGTCCGCTGCACGTTTCTCGATCGCTTTGAATAGTCCGTCTTCGCCAGGTTTGTGAATGCGCAGTGTCGCAAGGTGAATTGTGCAGCCCGCTGCCCGCGCGAGCGCGACGGCTTGATGATATTCTCGCAAGTCGTGAAAGTCCGCGATCAAGTGTTTTACCACGCCGGTCGCGATCACTTGTTCCAGTTGCTGAAGGCTGCGGCAGAGCACGTGTAGTTCCGGGGACGCTGAGGCCGAATCGATTTTTATCGCGTTCTCGGTCACACTTTCCAGCATGCGAGGAACGACAGGTTGTTCTGCACAGGCAAATTTAGGCGGCATTCGCGCGACTTCAAGCCGCTCGACCAACTCATGACGGAGTTGTCCTAAGACGCTCAGCGGGACCATTGGAGTGCCAACGATGTCAGCCCTTAATGATCGCAGTCGATAGACGCTGCCGCCAAGCCGCGAGAACTGGGCAGTAAGCGTTTCTTCGGTGGTCGCGTGCTTACGAGCCAACTCGGGGATGTGTTCCGATTCGTAATCAACTTTGATGCCATCGAAGCAGACCGCAGATATGCGGATAGGAGCACCAACTGAAACGTCAACTTGCAAATCAATGTCGACACGTTTGACTGGATCGGCGGATTCAAAACTGCGACGCAAGCGCTTGGTCAACTGCGGATCATCGGTCTTCCAAATCTTCAGTCCGGCCGGCAGAGATTGAGCAGCGATTGCGCCGTGCTGCATGCGAATTTCGGTGAGTCCGCCGTCAACGCGGTCCACTCGCGTTTGATTTTGAAACAGTTCGTAAACGCGGCCTCCGAATTCTTTGCCTGCAAACCGATCCCCTTCGATAACGATCCCGTCGCCCGTTGCGAGAGCGCTTGTCAAGTTAGCATGAATCGATTCTTCGGTCGTTAGTTCGATAGTTCCGATCAGCACACCGCGCTTCGCGCTCCCGACGCCCGGCACCAAGCGTTTGTGATCGCATCCTTCCAACCATCCAGGTGAAAAGCCTCGTGAAAAACTTAGTTCCAGTTCACATTGAGCTTCATCGGTCAACTTGATAGGTTGCGACGCGAGGGCTGCGTCGATCGCTTGCCGGTAGTGCTGACAAACGTTGGCTACATATTCGGGTGTTTTCAGTCGGCCTTCGATCTTGACTGAACAAACACCTGCATCGAGAAGTCCAGGGATCAAATCGTGAGCCGCAAGGTCTTGGGGGCTGAGCAAGTACTTTACATCGCCAAGTTCTTTCTGTTCACCGTCGCACAGCAGATCGTAGGGCAATCGGCAGGCTTGTGCGCATTGACCACGATTGGCGCTACGACCGCCGAGCGATTCGCTGGTCAAGCACTGTCCGCTGTATGCCACGCACAGCGCACCGTGTACGAAGACCTCTAGTGGCATGGTTGTTTGACTGGCGATTTTGCGGATCTCATCGATCGACAATTCGCGGGCGAGGACCACGCGCTCGATACCGAGTTCTCGAGCTTGCTCGATTGCGACCGCATTGGTCATCGTCATCTGCGTACTAGCATGGACGACTAACTCTGGACACAATTCGCGAATCAGTCGCACGACGCCGAGATCTTGCACGAGCACTGCGTCGACGCCAGCGGCCGCCAGCAGACGCAGGTTTGCCTCCAGCGAAGGCAACTCGTCGGTGAATACCAGCGTGTTGAGCGTCACGTAGCCCTTAACGGCTTGGCGGTGCAACATGGCCATCAGTTCGCGGAGTTGCTGGACGTGAAAATTGGCGGCTCGAGCTCTCGCGTTAAAACCGACATCGAGGCCAAAATAGATCGCGTCGGCTCCGTTTTCGACTGCCGCCCGCGCGCACTCCCAATTTCCAGCGGGCGCGAGCAATTCAAATGGCCGAGAAGCTGTTTTCAGCATTGTTTTTTCAGTGAGATTGGCGGTTTTAGTACGTCGCTTGAGCGAACAGAACCGTCATTATCCCCTGATTTTCAATGGCTGGATAGCTTTAATTCCGCGATTGTCGCACTCTCGAAGTCCAATCTGCTCCAGTTTCGAACGCATGTCTGCTGGTAAGTTACTTTCTGCAATTTGATTGTAGTACTTAGCCGCCTCTTTTTTGAGTTCGTCGCGATTTTTAGTAAAAACTGGGCGAAAAACAGCGACAAGCGGGTGGTTGGGTTCTCGATTAGCGATATCCAGAATTAGCTCGTCGCGATAATAAACTCGGACGACCTTTGTCCACGGTTCCGTTTTGGGGTCGAGGCTTTTTTCGTCCTGCGCGTTATCACGGGTTGCCATTTTGGGGATGGGTTGGCATCCTTATTGTTCCTTTCGCCTTATGTCTAGGCGAATACACACGCCCAGAAACGCGCCACGAGCGCAGCAGGAGGCACTAACATGCTCCAAGTTCAATTGCCAGACGGCACTCTTGTTGAACATCCCGAGAACGCGACTGCTTTGGATGTCGCCGAAAAAATTGGTTCACGACTCGCCAGAGCCGTTGTAGCAGCCAAAATTGGCGACCGAATCGTCGATGCCACCCGACGGCTCAAAGACTTGACCGAAGAATCGCCAGTCCCCCTCAAACTACTGACCGAACGAGACGCTGAGGCCCTGGATGTTCTGCGACACTCCAGCGCTCATATCATGGCCCGAGCCGTAATGCGATTGTACGACGGCGTTTCGCTCGCTTTCGGGCCGACGATTAACAACGGCTTCTATTACGATTTTGAACTGAAACACAAACTCAGCGAAGATGATTTTCCGGCGATCGAAAAAGAGATGGCCAGTATCATTGAGAAAGCCGAACCGTTCGAACAGTTTTCATTGGGCCGCGATGAAGCAGTCAAGCTTTGCGGCGATCTAAAGCAGACCCTGAAAGTCGAACATATCGAGACCGGATTGTCGGCTCATGAGCAGCTTGGTTTTTATCGCCAAGGTGAATTCGTGGACCTGTGCCGTGGCCCGCATATTCCGGATGCCAGCAAGGTGAAGGCATTCAAATTATTGTCCGTCGCCGGCGCGTATTGGAAAGGCGACTCAAAGGGCAAGCAACTGCAACGATTGTACGGCACTTCATGGTTTAGCCCCAAGGATCAACAAGCTTATCTCGATCAGTTGGATGAAGCGCGTCGCCGCGATCACCGCGTACTCGGCAAGAAACTAGGGCTGTTCCAAATCAGTCCCGATGTTGGTCAAGGCCTGTGCCTGTGGATGCCTAAGGGCGCCCGCGTTCGCGTGTTGCTGGAAGATTTCTTGCGGCAAGAGTTACTGCGCCGTGGCTACGAACCGGTATTCAGCCCGCATTTGGGTCGCGTTGAACTGTACGAGATCAGTGGGCACTTTCCCTATTACCGCGATAGCCAATTTCCGCCGTTGTTCGTCGAACAAGCAGGCGGACTGGTCGATGCTTGGATCGATCGGCTGCAGAAAGAAGAAGGCCTGACACCGGAAGCCGAACGTCAACTCTATGACGCCGCAAAGGTGCTGGGCGTTGATTTGCCGGACTATAAGTTCGAGAGCGACCGCGCAACACGATTGGCCGTTTTGCAAGTTTGGCAGCGAGGCCATGAGCGCTATCTCATCAAGCCGATGAATTGCCCACACCATGCGCAAATTTATAAAGCTCAACCGCGATCTTACAAGCAACTGCCCCTGCGTTTGATGGAGTTCGGTACCGTTTATCGTTACGAACAAACCGGAGAATTGAACGGTATGCTGCGCGTGCGTGGGCTAACTCAGGACGACGCACATATTTTTTGTACAGCGGAGCAAGTGGAAGAGGAGTTTCGCAACACCATCGAGCTGACTCGGTTTGTGCTCG
>JANNNN010001244.1:0-2082 GCA_031398555.1 Planctomycetia bacterium
GGGTGCCTTTGGCCTGCGGCTCGCGGGCGATGGCGGGTTGCCAGAATTGGGGTTTCAGCCTATGGTGCTAAGTATATTGTGACGCTTGCGCAACAACGGATATCCCAATCAATACAGGAGCCCATAACATGGCCTTTACCCTTCCGCCGCTTCCATACGCCTTCGACGCCCTTGAGCCGCATATCGATGCGAAGACGATGGAAATACACCACGACAAGCACCATCAAGCTTACATCACCAACGTGAACAATGCACTTGCAGGAAGTCCGCTGGAGAGCAAGACGGTTGAAGCGCTAATTGCAGACCTAAGCGTTGTGCCAGAGGACAAGCGGACTGCGGTTCGTAACAATGCTGGTGGCCATGCAAATCATTCGTTGTTTTGGACTGTGATTGGTCCAGGCAAAGGGGGCGCGCCCAGCGGGGTGTTGGCCTCGTCAATCGACTCAACGTTCGGTTCTTTCGATAAATTTAAAGAGCTTTTCGGTGCAGCCGCTACAACTCGCTTTGGCAGTGGTTGGGCTTGGCTAGTCGTTGAAGGCGGCAAGCTGTCGATTGGTTCGACCGCCAACCAGGACAACCCACTGATGGGCAAGACCGTCGCTGGCATTGGTGGTACCCCGCTGCTAGGCTTGGACGTTTGGGAACACGCCTATTATTTGCACTATCAGAATCGTCGCCCTGATTACATCAAGGCATTCTGGAATGTGGTCAACTGGGACGCAGTCGCTGAGCGTTTGCATAACGCACATTGATTGCACGCTGATTGAGTTTGGGAAGCATTTTGGACAAGGAAGTGTAGCTGGTTTTCGTCGGAAACCGGTGCTTGACAGAGACCTCTCCTTCGCAGCCGGTTTCTGACGAAGTCGGTTGCTTAAAGCAATTCCTTTTTACAAGTTCCGACCGTTGGGTGCTTTTAGCGGCCAACGGTCAATGTCCAGTTTGCCCTGCATCCCTGCACAGTGTCCCTAGTTGGCGGTGCGCTTAAGAAGGATTAGATTGCTGACTGCAAAGTATTTGAAACGGTCCTCTCACAGAGCAGCAACGCATGAGCCTTGAGGCAGTGGAAATTGATGGCGTTCGATTAAAGTTGGCTTCTCCTCTGACAAATCGCGCGGAGTGGATTGGCCAGCGAGAAGTCTTGAAGCAGTTGCTTGCCTGCTGGTTAGTCGTCGACGAAACCGACGTGCCGCTTACGCCGCGGCTGGTAGGTGTTCCTGGTATTGGTAAGACCGCGCTGGCGATGGCTGCCGCGGCTGAACGCAAACAGGATCTTTACGTCTTTCAATGTACCGCCGACACGCGACCTGAAGACCTGCTAGTCACTCCAGTTCTAAGCCAAAGTGGTACCATAGCCTATCACGCATCGCCCCTCGTGACCGCCATGATCCGCGGTGCAGTATGCGTACTCGATGAAGGCAATCGCATGAACGAAAAGTCCTGGGCCAGTTTGGCGCCCCTCTTGGATCAACGGCGCTATGTTGAGTCGATCGTGGCGGGAATTGTAGTTCACGCGAATCGCAATTTTCGCTGCGCTGTGACAATGAATCAAGACGATTCAACCTACGAGATTCCGGATTACATTCTAAGTCGTCTGCAGCCAACTTTGCCGCTTGGTTTCCCCAATCGACAGGACGAGTTGGCGATTCTTCAGTATCACTTACCATTTGCCGAATCGGAGATGCTGGCGATGACGGTTGAGTTCCTGCAGAAGTCGCACGAACTGCAACTAGATTTTTCGGCCCGCGATGGTTTGAACCTGCTGCGATTCGCCCTCAAACGTCTGGCTCAAGATCCCTCGCATCCAGTTGCCAAAGATGCCGCTTGGCGCGAGGCACTGGAGCTATGCTTGGGTGACGACGCGCTCGATCTCGAAGTTTTGGCTGAACGAAAGCGGCGGAGTATGGGCGGCGAAATGATGCCGCTGGGGCTTGGAGATTTTTTCTTTGACCCTGACGATCCGTTGCACCCAGATTTGGATGGCGACGACGACGACGAGTAGGGTGGGACCATTTGTCCCGTCCCTACGAATTTTGTCTCATGCGAGCTGCAGTTTATCGCTCGGGACAAATGGTCCCAAGCTAC
>JANNNN010001273.1:0-4274 GCA_031398555.1 Planctomycetia bacterium
AGTTTACGGCGAGTTTACGGCGTACAGAGTTTATGGCATGCAGGCCGGCTGGTCGGTTGTCTAATTGGCTACTGAGATGCTGGCGGCAAGCAATGAGGGACATCTAGCGGCTTGGTCGCGTTCCCTTTTAATTAATTTTTCTCAGGATGAACCGGAGCCCAATGGCGATGGCAACGACCGACATTGAAAACGACGAAGTTAACGAAGCACTGCCCGACGAAAAGAAAAAGCTTGACTTCGACGTAAAAGTCGATTCACCTTCGGCTTGTGAACGTCACGTTGTGATCACGATCCCTCGCTCTGAGGTAGATCGTTATCGCAAAGAAGCTTTCAACGATATCGTCCCCAAAGCTCAGTTGCCGGGTTTCCGAAATGGAAAAGCGCCTCGAAAACTGGTCGAATCGCAATTCAAAGACCAAGTGGCAGAGCAAGTCAAAAGCTCGCTGGTTATGGACAGTCTCCAATTAGTGACCGATGCGGGGCATTTTTCCGCGATCAGCGAACCTGATTTCGACTACAACGCCATTGTGTTGCCACCAGAAGGCGATTTTCGATACGAATTCAAGATCGAAGTTCGCCCTGACTTCGAAACACCAAAGTGGGAAGGCCTCAGCCTCACGCGACCAGCTTGCGATTTGACTGAAGAGCATGTTGACAACCACTTGGCGCGCACGCTGACTCGCTTCATGACCGGAGAACCGATCGAAGGCGAAGCGAAAGTTGGCGACACCGTAACTCTCAACGCAACTTTCACCGTGGATGGCAAGAAACTTAGCCAACTCGACGAAGAAAGCGTGGTCGTTCGCAAGAATTTGACCTTCGGCGACGCCGTTATCAGCGATTTTGATAAACTCGTCATCGGCAAAAAAGAAGGTGACAAATTCACCACGACCGTCAAAATTTCCGATACCGCCGCTAACGAAGATTATCGCGGCAAAGATGTCGAAGCCGAAATTGAGGTGCACGAGATCCGCCGAATTGAAGTCCGCGATATTTCGGCCAAGCAGCTTGATGACCTCGGCTTCGAAAGCGTCGATGAACTGCGGACATTTGTTCGTACCGAACTCGAACGTCAATTTAAGTACCATCAACAACAAGCGGTCCGCAAGCAAGTGGTTGACCAGCTGACCCGCGGCGCTAACTGGGAAATGCCAGAGTCGTTGATCCGCCGCCAAACTCAACGCGAACTTCAACGTTTGCAACTTGAACTACAGCGTAACAGCTTCAGTCCAGAGCAAGTGTCCGGTTACTTGAACGCATCTCGCCTAAATGCTCGCGAGTCGACAATCCGCGCATTGCGTGAACACTTTGTGCTCGAGAAAATCGCTGAAGACTTGAAGGTTGAACCCTTAGCCGCTGATTACGATGAAGAAATCGAACTGATCGCTGAGCAGAGCGATACATCGCCACGTCGCGTCCGTGCGAAGCTGGAAAAATCTGGTCAAATGGATGCAATTCGCAATCAGATCATCGAGCGTCAGGTTATCGACAAGATCACCGAAGCCGCGAAAGTGACCGCAGTCCCTGATGAAGAATTCCTAATGGATCGTTCACCAGCCAGTAACGTTGACTTCTTGATCGCTGGCGAAATGGTTGATATTCCAGATGCTAAATTCAACAACGAACCAGAAACTCTCCCAGGCACACCCAAGCTGCCTGATGGACCTAAAGGCTCTGGACCAGCACAGATGCAAGAATAACAGGCAATAGCCATATTGCTGTACTTCAAACTTGAGACTACAAACCGGGCCGCTAAATCGTTAGCCGTCCGGTTTTTTCTTTTCCCATCTTCACCTAGCTTATCCAAAAAGACAAACGTGCTCTTGCCAAAACTCGGCGAAGGGCCAACATTGTGGTGTAACAACTGAGAACGCATTTCTGATTGAGATCACGAAGGCATCCAGCCGAAAGGGAGTGTACGTTGAATTCCGATTACCAGAACCATTCGCTTACCAATTCTCACGCCTACCAGAGCTACCAACGTCAGCGTCAATTAACGCTCGGCGACTTACTACTCGAGAATCGAATCGTCTTTTTGCAGGGTGATATCCACACCGGCAATGCCAATGATGTTGTGATGAAGTTGCTTTATCTTCAAAGCGAAAATCGCCGCAAAGATATCCACTTCTACATCAACAGTCCGGGCGGCGAAGTGATCGCAACACTCGCCATCTATGACACAATGCAGATTCTTTCCTGCCCAGTTGCGACCTACTGCGTCGGCCAGGCAGCCAGCGGCGCGGCAATTTTGCTGGCCGGTGGAACGAAAGGCAAACGCTATTGCTTGCCGCACAGCCGCGTGATGGTTCACCAACCTGCCGGTGGTGTTTCCGGTCAAATCTCGGACATCGAAATTCAAGCCATAGAAATCCTACGCTACCGAGATTTGCTAAACGGCATTCTGGCAACACACACTGGCAAGGGAATGGAGCAGATTGCAAAAGACTCTGACCGCGACTTCTTCCTGACCGCGCAAGCGGCTAAGGATTATGGATTGGTGGATGAAATTCTCATGAAAACGCCCGTTGACCCAGAAGATAAAGCATAACGCCCGATAATGCGTTACGCGGGCCACCCACTCAGGCTCACACAATACACACACATTTAGCTCGGAGTTGAATTACAACTATGCCAATGATTCCGTACGTTATTGAGAAAAGCGGTCGCGAAGAACGAGTTTACGACATCTACAGTCGTTTGCTCAAAGATCGAATCATTTTCTTGGGTTCCCAAGTCGATGACGAAGTCGCCAACGCATTAGTCGCTCAGATGCTCTTCCTGCAGTCGGATGACCCGAAAGCCGACATTCATCTGTACATCAACTCGCCAGGCGGTAGCGTTAGCGCTGGTCTGGCGATTTATGATACGATGCAATTTGTTTCTTGCGATGTCGCAACCTATTGCATCGGTCAAGCTGCTTCGATGGGTGCGGTGCTTCTGGCCGCTGGCGCGAAGAACAAACGATTCGCCCTTCCCAACGCTCGCATCATGATTCACCAACCACTGGCAGGTATGCAAGGAACCGCTGAAGAGATTTCGATTCACTTCAAAGAGTTCAAACGAATCAAGCAAAAACTAAACGAGATTTTACTGAAGCACACCGGTCAAACACTCACTCAAATCGAAGCTGACACCGACCGCGATTGCTTTATGTCCGCCGAAGAAGGCGTGACCTACGGCCTGATCGACAAGGCCATCGAGTCCATGCCTCGTATCGGCGCCCCAGCATCGGAAGGCTAACATTAACGCTTCTAAAAAGCATGCTCATCAAAAATCGTTACTCGGTTTAGCTCAGTAACGATTTTTTATTTAATTTCTTGCAAGCTGTTTGGTTTTTTTGCCTTGCCATTTTTTGCCCAACGTTTTTCTGGATCAACTTGGCAAGAGCGACCCACCAAAACCGTTCCACTTGCAGCTGAACGCTTTTTTCGGTTAATCCAAGAAAATGCAAACCTCTTGGATTCTTCCGGTTTCTAACGGATCCAGCTACTGAATTTTGTCCGCCGAGGGAGTTTCTTCAGCCTTGGTTCCGTCAACCCTCGGCGCTGGTGGAATCTCTGGTAATTCCTGAGCGGCGGCTTGCTCGGCCAAATCAATCTCGCTGAGTTCAGTGTGATCCACACTTCGCCGCAGGATCAGGTAGAGAGCTCCACTGGCCGACCAGAAGTAACTGAACCAGAACGCCGCGATCAACGATTGAGCTAGCCAATTGCCGGTGGCAACAAACCTTGCCGCTGCAGGTTGACTCATTCCGCCACTATACAGATACGAATTGCGTACTAACGACCAACCCGCGTTCAAAACTCCAGTGACCAACAGCTCGCCCACGTAGCCGCAGGCAAGCAGTGCGGCCGTAAACAGAAACGCGACGACGGGTCGCTGAAAAAAGTAAGCATTCGAACGACTAAAGCCCTCAAAAGCGTCTGCTTTCTTTTCAGCGCCAATCGCACAAACGCTTAGTGGGAAGCAAACCGTAAGGCTCAACACAAAACGGCCGACACCAAACGCCAAAGGGAAAAACAGAATCAACAAGGCACCCCCCACGAACGCTCCACCACTTCCGAACCGACTGATGAAGCCAAAAATTACCGGAAGAATTAGTAGGGCCCCAATCCCCACCAGATTCATTCCGGAGGCCCATAAGTAGCTTTGCCAGCGCGAGCCGACGAGGTGTATCGAGTGAAACCAGGGAGCCACCGTCCGCTGGCCAAGTTCAATCATGGCCCGCCGCGCTAAGACTCCGCCAAAAATGGCCAGCATCAGGATCGTCCAGT
>JANNNN010000074.1:0-1942 GCA_031398555.1 Planctomycetia bacterium
GATCGTCCACGTCGACGCCTAATAAGAGGCTGAGTGTGCAGCATGAAGCTTTACATATCACCTGACGGCGCTTGCTCCGCAATCTACGACGAGTCGCTTGACCTGCGTGGGCTTGGCCAAGTTGAAATCAGCCGAGCATCACACGTTGAACCGACCGCTGACGGGCAGTGGACTGCCGATCTTTCACCTGTCGCTGGCCCACTTCTTGGCCCTTTCCCCAATCGCAGCCAAGCCCTCTCTGCTGAGGTGGCTTGGCTTGAAGAGTGGTTTGTCTATCAACACGGAGAACCCTGCAATGAATGCACGCGTGAAGCTTAACTCGGCTCACATCCAGGGATCGTTGCTGATCGCTGGACTGCTGGGTTGGGTATTTGGGTCCTGGGATTTGTTCCTCATCTCGGCACTGGTATTGATCGTTACTTCGATCCATACCGGCTCGATCCGAACAACCCCCGGCAAACCTAATAAACGTCCTTGAGCGCAGCCCAACCGCGCACTGAATACCTCGTCAGCCCGCAGTACGCCTTTGTATTGCGGGCTTTTTTCGTTTTTTCACAATTAAGAAAGTAGCGATCATGATTCAATTAAATAGTAAGCTGTTAGTCCGCATACTCACGGACCTGCGTAGAGCGCTTGGCATTGCCAAGAGTAGCCCTCAACCAGTGAGCATTAGTACCGATCGGGGCTCGACAACGATCCGCATGTCGACTGCCGAGGTTGCTATCGCCTGCCAGGTCGCAGCCGGCAGTCGAACTTCGCAACATGTAGCCCTGCCAGTGAACGTGTTTGCAACAGTTCGGCCCGCAGCGAGACAAGACCTATCGATTGTGATCGCTGGCGAGAATGCAGATATTGAATCGTGTGATGATACTGGCGTTCGCACGACCATGACGGAAAAGTGCCTCTCATCATCGCTCGTTAAATCAGTCGGCAGCGTTCCCGAACCTGAGTGGCGGATCTGCAATCCCTTTCGGTTAGGAACGGTGCTGGCACAAGCGGCAAGCGTCTCCGATCCTACTTCGACTCGCTATTCACTTGGCTGCATCCGCCTACGGGGAAGCGATGGTCAAGTAGCGGCAACCGATGGTCGCCAAGTGTTTGCGGCCAGCGGCTTCGCTTTCCCTGTCGATGAAGTGAAAATACCGGGCGAGGTCCTTGGTCGTTTATCATGCATGGCGAACTGTAGTTCGATATCAGTAGGTCGTTCCGCTGACTGGGTAACAATCTGCACTGCCAACGGCACGCTGCGGTGGCAAATCGATTTAAAGATCCAAACGGAAGGTCGCTTCCCAGATATCGATATGTGCTTCCCACGGTCTGAGGCATCTCGGACAGTGGTAACCATTTCTGATGAGGATGCTCAGTTCTTGCTTAAGAATCTAGATCGCCTGCTCGGCAAGCCAGTTGAGCTAAACGCCGCCACGCTTGATTTGGGTTGCGATCGAGTAACGGGCAAGCGGCTTGTTCAGCTTCGATCGCGAAAGAGTGAGCCACTTTGGGCCGACCCTGCAAATACCCAAATCGTGGAGGTTACGCTCGACGGTTCAACTTTCGATTCCGTTCCGATGCGAGTCGCAATGGATCATCACATGTTGCTGAATGCAATCCGTTTTGGCCATCGTCAGATCCACTTGCAGTCGCCAAGCTCGCCCGTGTTTTGCAGCGATAAGGGGAGAAAGTTTGTATGGGCGTTGATGCATGAAAGTCTGACTTTGGGGAATGTACCAAACATGGAGTCGATATCGACCTCCCGATCACTAGCAGTAGCGTAGTAAGCAAGCAACCACGTGACTAGAGCGTACCAGTCTACTTTTGTCGGCTGGTACGCTCTTTCACTGTGAGTGAGAGATTTCGACGAGGGGTTTTTGTTAGCTTTCGTCCCGCGTCGACGGGCCGCAGCCGCAATATGTCGGTTCCATTCGCCAATTAACTTTTTCTTTTA
>JANNNN010000079.1:0-4453 GCA_031398555.1 Planctomycetia bacterium
ACAAAGACAGTTTTACAAACGGCGCAGTAAAATTGTTTCCAGAGCAACTTAAAGCAAATAATGGCATGCGAGCCATCGGAGTGTCAAGTGAACATTCGCGCACGCGTCTGAAAGGTCAAAAGGTGTCAGCGACAGCTCTGGGAGTTGATCATGAGAACCATTGTTCTTGCGGCATCGCTTACGGTACTTGTGTTTGGAAGTGGACGTCGCGCAGACACCCGCCGAGCTTCGGAGGTGCGTGAGTGGACGTTCACCAGTACAGTGGCGTCGTCGAGTATCGCCCGAATTGGCCTCGGCAGAGCCTCGGTCTCCCGAACGCGTTGGGTGCAACAATGAGATGACGGTGTGCTGCGAACGAGCGCGAATGGCCGCGAAACAACGTGTGGGGATAGGATTTCGTATTTGACAATTCAAATAGTTAGTTTTCTTACAGCTAAAAGTTGTAGGCAGAAGCCAGATGGCTCGATCTCGATAGACTCCAATCGGGCGACGCTGTGAAGCATATTGGACGAGGAAAGGTAGCTGGTTTCGTCGGAAACCGGTGCTTCTCAGCGACCTTTCCTTTGCAATCGGTTTCTGGCGAAACCAGCTACCTCACTGAATTCCGGAAATTGTGTTCATGGATAATGTTTTAAAAGGCTACATAGCGTTGCCAATCGGGTTTCCTCCGAAACCTGCGACGAGATACGCTAAAAACCTCAAAGAAAAAGCAATCTTGTGTGCCGGGCAGCGAATAGCTGATCTAGCCTACTTTCGCCGAGGGGCTACAATCTACGGCAGATTCACGCGCGTAACCCAGCAGGATGCAAGATCCAGACGACAAGCAGTAGCCCATGAATAGATCAACAAAAAGCGGTGATATTATTATCGCCGATGGCGAAGAACTGAATTTGCGAAATCGTTACTTCGCTGCGTTTTTGGCTTGGCTTATTCCCGGTGCGGGGCATTACTACCAAAGACGGTATTTGAAGTCCGGCTTGTTCTTCGTTTGCATCTTATCTAGCTTTCTGATTGGCATGTTTGTAGCCGACCGGAAATGCGTTTATGCATCTTGGGATGGCACCGAACGACGATGGCAATTTGTTCTACAAGCCGGAATTGGGTTGCCCGTCTTGCCGGCCGCGATTCAAGGGTTGCAAGTTAAGGACTTCAACCGCGAACCGGGTTTTATGGCTGCTCCGCGTTCGTCGAGTGACCTGGACGACTGGAATTTCGCAACGGCTTCAGGATTTGACATGGGGACTCTTTATACAATGGTCGCTGGTCTCCTCAACATTTTGGTCATCTTTGATGCCTTTGCCGGTCCTTTGCCGCCGCCCATTCAAAAGCCCGACAAGAAGAAAGACAAAGCGAACAAACCTGGTGAAAAAGGCGACTCCTAGTTAGATCGCTAGACGCGTTTATCTAGTTTGCAAGTGCGTAAGTGAGATTCAAAAATCGGCCTGGAATATTTGGGGATTGGGGTTCTAAATGTCAATTAGCATGTCGATTGAATACTTGCTGCTCTACTTGCCTCTGTTAGTGACGGTTTCATTTGTGATGGGTGCAACGCGCCACGAAAAGCCTCAACTCATACTTCGGCAGACCCAGCGGACCGCCGTTTGGATTACCTCTTTCATGCTGATCATCTATGCAGTTCTGCAGGTTGTCTCCTGCCTCGTTTGAGTCGTTTTGATTCCCTTAAGACGTACGAGCCTGCCGCGTGAGTTTTGAACTTGCGCGATTGGGGTTCTGTGTGAATGCAACGGGCGGGACAGAGACAGTGGCACACAAAAGGCGTATCTTTGATCGACTTGCCGACAATCGTCGCTGCGCATCCCTTACTTTTCGAGCATTGGTGCAAGTTTTCGATTAGACTGAATTACTAGTCAGTTGAAGACTTCCCGCCTCGCACTCCTACCGTAGCTTAGCATGTATAACCTCGCTGAATTTCGACTTACAGTGTCGCGGCTTGCAGTGGTCTTGATCTTGGGCTGTAACTTGGTCTGGAACGCACCTCAAGCTTCAAGTGACGAACCGGAAACTACTCAAACCGAATCCTTGCTTGTTGGCGATCAAGCCGGGCATTCTTCCCACGGGGAAGTGTATGACGAAGGGCCCCGGCAAGCGGCATATTTAATGCAAGGGATGAGTAACATCCATTTTCCCGTCACGTGCAGCGATGATCTGGTGCAGCGATTTGTTGATCAAGGTGTCTCGCAGTTGCACGGATTTTGGTATTACGAAGCGGAGCGATCATTCCGCCAGGCCGCGGTGCTGGATCCCGAATGCGCGATGACTTACTGGGGTATGGCGCTGGCCAATATCAGTAACTTGGATCGAGCCCGTAAGTTCATTGCCGAAGCCGTAAAACGGCGAGAATCGGTTACCGAGCGCGAAAAGCACTTCATTGAAGGGTTCGATAAGTTCATTCAAGAGTCTGATAAAGACGGCAAAAAGATCGAAAAGAAAGTCCGAGCCCAACGCTACACTCGCGATTTAGAAACCATCGTCGAAGACAACCCAGAGGATATTGAAGCCAAAGCGTTTCTCGCCTTACAACTTTGGGAGAATGAACGTAGCGATTTGCCGATCGTCAGCTTTGTCGCGATCAATTCATTGCTTCAAGAAATCTTCAACGCTAATCCCATGCACCCCGCTCATCACTACCGAATCCATCTTTGGGATCGGCAACGCGCTGAAATGGCGCTTGAGAGCGCTGCCAAAGCCGGTCCAAGTCTGCCGGGCATTGCACACATGTGGCATATGCCTGGCCATATCTATTCGAAACTAAATCGCTACCAGGATGCAGTGTGGCAGCAGGAGGCCTCGGCCCGCGTTGACCATGCTCACATGATCCGCGACCGTGTCATGCCCGACCAGATCCATAACTTTGCCCATAACAACGAATGGCTGATTCGCAACTTGGTCAAGATTGGACGCGTGCAGGATGCGATTGACTTAGCCACGAATATGCAAGAACTGCCCCGCCATCCGAAATACAACACCCTTACCCGGGGCTCCAGCAAACTCGGACGTGAGCGTTTGTTATTGGTTCTTTCAAGCTATCGCTTGTGGCCAGAGTTGATCGCGATGGCTGAAACGAGCTACTTCGAACCCACCGATTTATCCGAGCTGCAAGTCGAACGTTTGCGACACTTAGGAATTGCACTCGCGCTGACATCGCAAACTGAACGAACGGCTTCAGTAAAATCGGACTTGGAAGAACGACTCACGAAGGCCAAAGCTGAACTCGAACTGCTGAATTCGACTAACGTTGAGCCCAAGGCAGTTCCTGAATCTAAACCTGAAAAAACCGAGACGCCAGATGCACCCGTTACAACCGACGCCGCAAAGCCCAAGCCCAAGGAATCGCTGACAGCAGCCGATAAAAAGAAAAGCGAAGCCAATCGCAAGCGACGCCAAAGTGAAAGCGATAAGAAAAAAAATGAACTCAAAGAAGTTACTAAGAAAATTGAGCAGGCGATTGCTGCGATCGAAGCATCCAGCGCGGCGAATTTGAAAGATTGGCCAACGGCACTCAAACGATTCGACGACGCAGGCTCATGGGATGTTCTCCTGAAAGCTGAGTGGATGGCCGAGTCGAACGAAATTGATAAAGCCATCGAGCTAGTGGATAAAGAGATTAAGGCGAATCCGAACGAAGTCCTAGCCTGGTCTACGAAAGTATGGATCTATTCAAACGCGGGCAATACAGAGGGAGCCAAGGCTCCGTTTGAAGAACTTCGCAGCCTTGCTTGCACGGCGGAGCTGTCAACACCTATGCTCGCGCGACATCATGCGTTCGCCGCGGAGATGGGGCATCCAGAACATTGGGCCGTGCCTTACGTACCGGCGAAAGATATCGGTGATCGGCCAGATCCGGATTCGCTTGGTCCCTTCCGATGGCAACCCTACGCGGCACCACAATTCGATGTTCAGAAAGCCGACGGCAAGCCTTTCGCATTAAACCAGTTGAAGGGCAAGCCGACGATTGTGTTCTTCTATCTCGGTTTCGGCTGCTTGCATTGCATTGAACAGCTGCATGCATTTTCTCCAGTTGCTAGTCAATTCCAAAAATCAGGAATTGAAATGGTGGCCATTAGTTCAGAAAGTCTCGAATCGCTCAATTCGGGGCTCGAACGATATTCAAAAGCAATTGAAATTCCATTGCACGCCGACCCCAAGTTAACCGCTTTCAAGTCATTCCGCTGTTTTGATGACTTCGAATTGCAACCGTTGCATGGAACGTTCTTGATCGATCAAAATGGTCACGTTCTTTGGCAAGATTTCGGAAGCGAACCATTCAAAGATGTTGAGTTCCTTACGCAAGAAGCAGGTCGTTTGCTTAAACTCTCCGGTTTTGCAAACTCACTTGGCACGCTGCCAAAGTAATGCTGCCGCATAGTTGATAAGTTGGACAAGCGTGAACAAGGCGAAAGCAGTAACCGGACGCTAACGAGAGCGTTCCGCT
>JANNNN010000526.1:0-4701 GCA_031398555.1 Planctomycetia bacterium
GAGCAATGCGCTCGAACAGCAGACGGCGATGCGGCATCAGCAACCCAAGGCATTGCGACCCGGGAATTCCGCTGCGGCTCGAGTGCTTGAAAAAGCTTTGCGCCGAACGCTCAGCGAAGATCGCGAATTGCGACCCCGCAACGGCAAGGAACTTGCCGGTCGCCTTAGATTGGCGCTAAACTCCGAAGCGGCCGAGTACTTTGAACCAGCCGCGAATAGTTGGCGAGCTCGGATCCTAAGTTTGCCACTATTACTTGTCGCGGGCTTGATTGTTTTTATTCCGAACGGATTAGCCGGTGCTCTGAATTATCAGTACAACCTGCAATCGATTTCGTTGAACTATCCAAAAGAATTCTATCCTGGTTTTCTGAAGTTTTTCATTAACGCATCGTTTGCGATCAACTTCATCTTCTTTCCTTTAGGCATTGCACTTTTATTTTTTATCAATCGCCCTTTAAGACGTGCTATTATGCAGGCTCGCGCTCTGCAACCTGCCACGGAAGTAGGACTTGACGCGGCCTGGAATTTAGGTCATCGCGCTGCGATGATTGGCGGTTTGTTGTGGGCGGTATCTGGAATCGTTTTTCCGCTGGCTCTGCGGCTCGCGGAACCAAGATTTACGATTAGCAGCGCGGTTGAATTCTTTCTGAGCCTGGTAATTTGTGGTGGTTTTGCGTGGATTTATCCTTTCTTCGGCATCTCGCTAGTCGCAACCAAGATCTACTATCCCTCATTGGTTGCTCCCACGATGACCGACCCGAAACTTGCCTCCCGCGCCGAACGCACAGTTCGACGAGCAACTAATTATCTTGCAACCGCCGCGGCTATTCCATTGCTCGCGCTTGGCCTCTTAGCTTTGCTCGCGCTGCAGGGGAAAATCGAAGCGGTAACCACGCTTCAGGACAGCGTCGAAGCTGCGAGCGTGGTTCAAGGCAAAACTGGTAATCAAGCATTCTTAGTAGCAATAGCGCCCTTCTTACTTGCGATCATTCCGTTAACCGCAATTGCCTTGCCATTCGCTTTCTTAGCTCATCAGCGGATCCTCGAAGCGTGCAAAACGCTGCAATCGGTGCTTGCCGTGGAGTGACCGTAGGATGGGACCATTTGTCCCGTCCGACCTGTCTTTAGTATTCCTAACTTAGTACTGCAGCACATCTTGCTGCTCACGAAACGAGGCCGCGTCGACATTTGTTAACTGATGGTCGCCCCGATTGAACGATTCAAGTAATGCGCGGCGCGATTGCAAATGCGGTTTATTCATTTCGGCGGGCATCGCTAGAGCCGAATATTTTCGATCTGCATCTTGTGCATTTTGCTGATGGGATCGAAAGGCGCTGCCTGGAACATACAGTCCAGGTCTACGCAGGCCTTGATAGTTGGCGGTGTTTGTTTTGTCCTCGGCGGTGCGATCAGTGCAGCCAAGGCGGGTTAGCGAGCGGTGTTTCAAGCCGCGCGCGCAGCGAATGGGAGCAGCTATTGGCGGAATGGAATTCGTGATAATCACGCCACGAGGTGGACTTCACTTGCTGCAGTGGCTTTGCCTGGTGCGAACTGCGCTTGCAAGTTGTTCTAAAAGTGCAACGGTCTCCTCCCAGCCGAGACAACCGTCTGTGATACTCTGTCCGTATACAAGCGTTTGTGCGGGTATGAGTTCTTGGCGGCCAGATTTTAAATGCGACTCGATCATAACACCAAAAATACGATCGTCACCAGCCGCAATCTGCTGGCTGACCTCCGCTCCAACTTCGATCTGTCGCTTGTAGTCCTTGCGACTGTTGGCATGTGAAATGTCAATCATCAGTCGCGCGGCCACATTGGCGGCTGCGAGCGACTTGGATGCGGCGTCGATACTTGCTGTGTCAAAATTCGGCTCTTTGCCACCTCGCAAAATGAGATGGCAATCATCGTTGCCGCGAGTCTCTACGACCGCGACTTGACCATTCTTGTGGACGGATAGAAAGTGGTGCCTACATTGCGAAGCAAGAATTGCGTCGATTGCGATTCGAACGTTTCCATCGGTTCCGTTCTTGAAGCCAATGGGGGCCGATAGGCCAGAAGCCAATTCGCGATGTACTTGAGATTCAGTGGTTCGAGCGCCGATGGCTCCCCAACTGATTAGGTCCGCGATGTACTGCGGGGAAATGGTATCGAGAAACTCGGAGCCGGCAGCGACACCCGCTTGATTAATTCGAACGAGCAAATCACGGGCGATGCGAAGCCCTTCATTGATACGAAAGCTCTCGTTGAGGTAGGGATCATTGATCAACCCCTTCCAACCTACGGTTGTTCTAGGCTTTTCAAAATAGACTCGCATTACAATCACTAGATCGGATTGAAGTCGCTTTCGTTCGACCGCCAAGCGTTCCGCGTACTCAATCGCCGCCGATGGATCGTGGATCGAACAAGGTCCTACTACAACCAACAGCTTGTTCGAACGTCCGTGCAAGATGTCTTTTATCGAGGCCCGAGTCTCTGCGATTAGCTGTTCAGCTGGAGTGCCGTCGATGGGAAAAAATCGTATGAGATGTTCTGGAGGAGGCAGTGGCACGACGCTCTGAATGCGCTCATCGTCGGTTCGAGATGTGCGATCAACCGGCGCTTGACTTCGAAAATCTTCGTCCTTGGTGCTCATAGATTTCTTGCTAGTTCATCTTAGTCGTTTTGGCTATAAATCGCTCAAGGTGCGAGCGAGTGTCGGGGAACACAATGATGTGATCGCCAGCGAGCAGTCCGTAGTTTTGGCCAACATTGGTGGCTTTACCCTCGTCATTGGTGGTCATGTCCATGCGGACTGGCGGCGCGCCTTGTCCATTTGGACGCATTATTGAAATGCCGAGCTGACCAAAACTTTCATGCAGCTTAGCTTGTTGAACCAGATCTTCAATGAACAAACCTTTTTCGGGCAACGGAATTGTTTCTAAATGCCGCTTGTCGCCCCGAATTTCCAATACAACTCGAGGTCCATCGTTTGGATCAAGAGCCACAGGTGCGGGCATACCTCCAGGCGGAATCGAATAACCTTGAGCCTTGAGGTAGCTGACGTCCAGCCCGTTGCTCGGTTTTCGAGGCAATAGCGCGCTGAGCAGCATGCAACCTGATTGACTTGCTAGCAATCCAATTAGACTCAGGCAAAGGCAACGTGTGGCCAACTGCATATTAAGAACTTTCGCAAATATGAATAACAAAGCGCCGCTGCGATTGCGGGGCAAGCATCGAAACGGCGCGGCCGCCAGGAGCGACTACAAAATACTATCGGCACCGGTACTTGAGAAAATCCACTTTTAACGGAAAAGTTGCTGCAATCAACGCAGACACACTTTTTACTGCAATTAGGCCGGTGCGTTTCCCCCTCAACCCGTTGCGAGTAAGAATGCACTGGTGATCATTATTCCGCAGGTGACTAAACGTCCTTGTGTATATGGCTTTCGAAAGCGAGTCTTCTGCGAATCGAAGGCTGTTGAGTTATTGTGAGGATAAGGGCAAGGGCCGCCACGAATAGCATCGATGACGGCTCCGGGACGGATGTAATTGTTCCCCCCTCAAATCTTGTGCTTGAGATATTTCCTAAAAACGAATCATATGGCAACGCGTCGAAGTTCGTTTTAGCTTCGAATAAGCCAGGCATTATCAGCAGATCCTCCCCGGTGCCACGTACCGTAAAATTTAAAACACCCAGCACTAAGCCACCGGGAATATCTGTTTGGTCAATGACAAGTACGTCATTTGGATCGACGATTTTCCCGTCAAAACGGTTGATCTCGACGTAGTTTGCAAAGCCGCCACCTGAACCGAACGACGAGTGATCAAGTGTCTGCGATTCGGTAAATGTCTTTCCATTGACGACGCTCGGAGGATTGTCGTCTTTACTATCGAGCGTCAGCCTATCGGAGTTGTAGCGAACGGAAAACTCGTAAGCGTACAGGTTGGTACTGCCTGACAAATAGAGAACTATGTAGGCAGTCGTCTTGCCGTTGGAGTCAACAATCGCGTTGCTCTGGACTCCGGCTTGATTGATATCGAAATCCACCCCGAGGAACAACTCAGCCCGCAGCTGTTCGACGCTTGAAAGTAAAAACATCAACGTCAGGCTTACCACAGCTTTGTTAAGTCTTGGCATCACTTCGAATCCCTCCGAATTGAATGGTGCTTTACAGAATACTTTCAATCTAGCGGCTGATCAGTGTGACGCAAGGTCGCCACAGCGAGCGAAAATATATGACGCCGGAGGGGGCACGATTTGACAGCAAACGAAGGGAGTCAAACTAAACGCTAGGATTCACCTCCAGCACTCATCTAGCCGATCGATCGCGCCCTCCAATGCCGCAGGGTCGGTGGAGCGCCGTCGCTTCGCAATTCTTTCGGGTTGTGCGCGGTCTCTAGCCGTCCAATTTTCGCTTCACCGACGCTGGGTCGGTGGCAGCGAGACAGGTCCCATGGTTGCCTCTGTCCCTTGCACAATTGGGACAATTGTTCGACACTCAACCCCAAAATCTAATCTGAACGCTTCACCATAATATTTGCCAACTGCACCCCACCGATTGATTTCTCTCATAAGACAATGGATACTCCCCAGACACGTTTTATGCCTCCCACCGACATTCCACTTTGAAAGAGCCCCACTCCCATGTTCCGACTTACATCTTTGCTTGCAATGGTACTCTGCACGTTCGGTCTCACTGCGGGAGAATCCCATCTGACCAA
>JANNNN010000105.1:0-6150 GCA_031398555.1 Planctomycetia bacterium
CCATTTTTTTAAAATCGTAGTCTTTCAACGCACCAAGTCGCAGAACGATAACCATCGCTTTGCCTGGAAAATACTTGCCCAAGCCGCCATAAAAGTAAGCCCAACTGGTGGCGAACAACGGGGCTCGTTGATCCATAGCCAGCAGGCATTGTCGCCAGTACCAATTCGCGGGAAGGGTGCCGACTGCATAGCACAAGGCGGATGCAATTAACATCAATGGTGAGACTTGCCAAAATCGGTCGACGGCACTGCGGAGTCGGGTGGCTTCGAGCCGCAGTTGTTCGCGTTCGTTCAGATCCACAGCGGTGAGTGACGCAGCTTCTGCGAGTGCGGCTTTTTCGGCAAGTTCAATCCTCTGTGAGTTCAACTGCAACGCCGCTTTGCGACCGCTGTGAACGATCCCAACTGCTACGATCAGCAGAATAAATGCCTGGAGGGCTAGCCGGATTATCCTCTTGGAAGACATTTATTTAGTTTGCTTCGGAGCGACGGTTGGTTGTGTGACTACTTTACTTGCGTTTCTTGGATCGCTTTCGACTTGGTAACAACCATGAGAGCAAGACGCAGGGAGTACGCAAGACGATGTGGATCAATACCAACACAAGCATGAGCAAATTGCGAAACAATTGCATTAGCGGATTGGAGGGGAGGGCGGGCGCATAATGCAGGTCCTCCGCGCCATGCGGCCAATGCGACAGGCGTTCAGCCATCTCAGCTATCCAATCGGCATCATGTGGAGTGACCTTGATACGGTCAACTAAATCACTCGGCAGCATATCGTAGCCAATATGTGCACCAATTAGTCCGCCGACGATTGCGGCGACCGAATCGGTATCGCCACCAAGTCGGATCGCAGACAGAACCCCGCGTTTGAAGTCGGCTGAATAGCGGAGGAAGCAGTACGTCGCCATCACGGTGGTCGGCACGATGAAACCACTTATGCCACTGTTCCACCCGAAGTGCCTCGCAACCGCAGCGGGGCCTCGAGACTGCTCAAGGAATGGCTTAAGTTCAATTAACCTGTCACGTATGGCAGCCGCTTTGCTGACCGAGATCACTTGTTGCAAGGCGTCCAGCTGATCGATTGGTTTTGCACGAGTGATCCCTGCGATTTGTGTGAGACGCGAAAGCACTAGGCAGCCATCAGTCGCTAAAGGATCGGTATGTGTTAGTCGAGTTGAATCTTCAACCCACCTTGGGATGCGGTGATCGGTGCCATGTAATGCCAATGTAAGAAACATCGCCCGCGTTGCGGGGCCGTTGCCGGCGGAGTTGCAACCTGTCGACATGCCGGTGGCTCGCAACCAACTTTTGAGAGCGGCGAGTATAGTTGCTCGACCTACACCCGCAGGCAAGCTAAGCGGATACCACGCTAGACGAGTGAGAAAGGATCGACTGAAAGGACGCCATTCGCTGTGTGATCGCAAGACGGCTTGCGCGGCCATCAACATCAGTTGAGTGTCGTCGCTATAGATGCCCAATCCAGGCAACAAGCGATAGGCGAGGATCGGACGCCCAAACATTTTCAAGGCGACCCGACGCGAAAGTCCTTCACGTGCCAATCCGACAGCGTCGCCGATAGCGACACCCATCATCAGGCCGTGTATTGAGTCTTTGCGAAGATGAGTGCTGTGCATCTACAGATCGAATTGGCAGTAGGGAAATATCCGCTTATTTCTCTGCCAACAAAACCACCTAGCGCACAAGGGTGCGGAAGTGTAAAACTCCGCCCTCACCTGGCTTGAGCGAGGACTTGAATTCCCATTTGAGAACGGTTGAACCAACTTCATTTGGCTCTGATGTGAATTCAGGAGCTGGGGCGACACTGCTCTGTTGACTTTCTTGAATATACTCCAGTCGGGGAGAAAGACTGTCAACGATGACAACCTTTTCGACGGGTTGTGTGCCGATATTATCGAATCTAATGGTAAAACTGATTTGATCGCCCGAATTAGCAATCATATGCGAAGCCGCTTTGCAAATTCGGAGTGAGCATTTCCCCGGTGGCAGTTCGTAAACGTGAACATCTTGAGCTTGTTTGACATCCAGGGCAATGGCGGCTGGCTGCCCGTCGACAAGAACCTCAAGAGATTCTGGGGTTTCCCAAGCCTTTGCATTTTGGAAGAACTGACCTAAGACTGGAATGTCTTCATGTTTGAGAATGCCCGTTCGAAAGAAATCGATCGCTTCGAACGGTACAATGGCGTCGCTCATACGCTGTGGCGGAATAACTTGGGCCAGCGGAACTCCACCATTTCGATCGCGGAAGGCATCGATTAAGCTGACTCGTTCTTCTCCCTGCGGTGCAACTGGCTGCACCATGGAGGTAACCAAGTTTCTATCTTCAAACCGACTGGCAGAAATAGGTGCAAGTATTCGTTCCGTTGCCAGCGAATGTTCGGACAAGACTACGCCGGTAACTTGGCGAATCGCACCAAAGCGTGGCGCATAGATCGGCACCCGATTTGTGGGTGTTATGCACAATTTGCCATCATAGGTTTCGTAGTAGGCAACAGTGTCGGTGGGATTAAGTCCTGCGATGGTTGAGTCGGTTCTAACTACCAGAGCTGGGTCGAGGTCGCCACCATCAAACAGATATTCTTGAACGTTAACAATGTCTTGACCCATAGGCAGAGCGCACGCAGCTTCGCGTCCCGAACTGCAACTACATCCTGGTCCGCAGGTGGGCGAGCAATTACCGGTCGCGCAACCAGCAGCCACTTGGTAGGAGGCCTGAGTGGCGCCGGGATTCAGCAGCGAGTCGACTTGGACGGCCGATTCGGGGCGTGTCACCGGTTCTTGATAGTTGACTTGAGCGATTTCGCGACGAGCTGAGCTGGCAACGAATGTTTGAGCGTTGTCTTTTAACGACATGCTGACAGGTGCAGAAGCCCCTGCGTCGCACGGCTGCCGCAAAGTGTTAAGTCGATTTGAACCACCAACTGAGTGGCAGCCCAACGTGGCGCAAATGGCAAGAGTCGCTGCTTGCAAACCGAGCGCAAGGTGAAGCAGTTTACCGCTTCGTTGATGTAGTCGACTCATGCATGCTTCCTTCGCGTTTGTATCATAGACCGGACGTTGATTCGACTGGCTACCATGTTTAAGGTGTGCGAGGCTCATCGGCTTCCGGTGTCTCATTGCGTAGTTTGCTAGGTTCGACTGTGATCGTCTCGGGCCAAAGTCCTTTTTCAACCATCGACTCTCGCGACGGAGCGGTTGCGACTGGAACCCAAGGAGGGCAACCGTAAAGGAATTCGGTTAAATCACCTTGAAGGTTGGCGGGAACCCGCGAACCGATGCGGAGTATTGCAACAGGGCGGCCCAACTGATCCGCGGCTTTAAGAGCGTTGTCCATCGGACCAACTTCTAAAACCGTTTGTGTGCCTGGTCTTACTGCAATGGGCTCGGCCAGTTCGTTGTCTTCAAGGTAGATTACGCGGGTTACCAGTGCGCCATCAAGAGCAGCTCGCAAATCAGTCTCGTCGAGGACGACTGGAATTGGGAAGCGGTGTTCGCGTCCACTTGGCGCGTGCACTCGGTCGATCACTTCAACTGTCGGATAAAGTTCCTCACCTGGACGAAACGGGATTCCTGTGACCCGGATGCGATAAACTGCGCCGACGATCATGCCGACTTTTACGGGCGCTTCCAGTGTGTGCAGGAACTGACCGTCTCGGGCTAATGCGACTTGCACACCCTTCGGTCCGGAGACTTCCACGGCCTGATAAGAGCCCACACCTGGCACGCGACGAGCGACGGCTGCGCCAGCCACTACGCCGGGTTCGCCTTTAGCATCCAAGAAATAGTGGACGTTTGGCAACTTTTTCGTTTGAGCGAGCAGGGCAGGGCAGGGGAGTGCGAAAGCGATCGCTGCCACGGCGATTCCGCATCGACTCAACCAAGTCGCGAAACCAGATAAACTGGAGTTCACATTTTTGTTACATGTCATCGCGTCGGTCATTGGCCACCATGCACTCTTGTCGCGGGATGGGAAAAAGCGGTCGGGTACAACCTGCACCCAACCGCCTCACTCATTCACGTTTATCAGTCTCCGGTGCAATTGATTGTTCAACCGAGCGGAGGGTTAGTTTCTTACTCTCGGGCTGCGTTGGCCAGCCAAGAGTGTTTTTAGATACACCACTTACCGATCACGTTACTGCGGTGGGCAGTAACCAGCCTCTTGTGCAGTGACTGACTGGTTGTGACGCATGTAAGCTGGCTTGCCAGTTGGAACTCCTGGATGGAGGTTCTGCTCGTGAATGTAAGCGCGGCTAGCAGGTTGCGGATAGCTTTGTCCAGGTGTTTGACGAACATGAACTTTCATGTGGTTAACTGGATCTGGAATGTGCATCTTGGTGTGATTGCTGATCGTGTGCCTCTTCAGACCTGCTGGAGACCCAAGTGGAATATGCGGTGGTCCAGGCAAACCAATCGGCGTGCCTGTGTAGGTCATGCCGTATTGAGGTGCAGTGACTCCGGCAACATATCCGGGCAACGAAGCTGGCACGCCACCTGGCATCACACAGCCATCTGGGCCCATCATCGCCATACCACCACCCATTCCTAGACCTGAACCAGCGCCGGCCAACTCGATGTCCTTGTTACCCAAGCGTACGATCGCCAGGATAGCACCACGACGGTCGGCTTCGATGATTGGATCTAGACCCGGATCGATGCGGTTGCTGACAAGTACGTCAACACCGACGAGCGCGTCACCTTGGAATTCTGGATCTGGCAAGTAAATGACCTTCGTTACAAAGTTGCCCGAGAGCACTTGTTCGAAGTCATCGGTTGTGAATTGAACTGGAATCGCGTTGTGAGCAAGGTATGCGCCAGTGCGTGGGCTGCCGTTGGCAACTTCGACTGTCGGATACAACTCAACGCCTTCTTTGCCTTGAATGTTTGTCAGTTTCAAGCGATAGATTCCACCTTGTGGAAATTCAAGTCGGCCTGGAACATAGAGTGGTTCACTAGTGAATGTGCCGTCACCGATCACGTCATAGAGAACTTGCATTCCCTCGGGACGATTGAAGAGGATCTGCACGGCAGGTCCTGGGCCCATGCCCATTCCCATCATGCCGCCTTCACCGCCTCCAGCACCACCTGATCCAGCACCACCTGAGCAAGCGACGCATCCGTCACCACCAGACATGCCGCCCATTCCGCCCATATTACCCATGCCCATGGCTGCTGCCGGCATTACATCGGCGCCGCCGAGAACGCCTGGTCCCGGTCCACCCACACCTGGGCCTGGCTCAAGCAATTGCTGAGCGGGCGGCAGATTGTGTCGCACCGGGGTGCATCCAGTCAGGTAGCCTGCGGCAACCACAACTAGCGTTGCTAAGAAAACACGCATTTTCATGCTTTACCCCCTTGTTTGGCAGCTCGCGGAATTCCATCCGTCTGCTACCGCCTTCGAAACGATCCTGAGTGAGTCTTAATATTCGATCAGCTAAGCTACGCCTGACTGAAAGATTGGCTACCTGGTGATTGGGGACCACTTAAGCCGTTGGGCTCAAGGCAGTCAATTCACCTGGACGGGGCGGACGCTGGTTGACTAGAATCCGTCGCCAGGTTTGTTCCCGTTCATTGGTTCGATGCAGCGCCAACTGAGCGCGACATCAAGCCTCCGTGGCTTTATGTTCGGCCTAACTTCATCGGTTTCTTTGACAAATTCGGCATAACCGAACTAGGTGGACCATCTTGCCCATCGCGATCGACCATACCTTCTCCAAAAGGGTGTATTTTGCCTGGTCTTTGATAGCTATCCAATGGACCGCTATGTTGCTCTGCGCAACTTGGGTCGCCAGAGTTGGCGCTCAAATCCCGATGCCGATAGGAGAGTCGGAACGCCCAATGCCCGCTCCGATTCCAGCCACACCGCCCGCTCACGAAACCGGGACTCTGCTCATGCACAACGCGCTCCGTCAAGCGGTGTGGGGACCGCCTGTAACTTGCAAAATACGCCAACGAACTTCGCTGCTCGATAAGCAATTGGTCAGCATTGGAACCTACGCGCATGCAGGGCAGGGGAGTGGCCAGTTGTACATGCATCTGCGCCTTGCTACAGATGAGCGCATCAACACGCTCATTCAAGTCAGTGACGGTCGCGTAATGTATTCGACTCAGCATGTTGGCGACGTTTCACTG
>JANNNN010000111.1:0-5898 GCA_031398555.1 Planctomycetia bacterium
CAGGGTTCGGATCTAGACTAAGGTTTCGGATCTAGACTACGGTTTCGGATCTATTGCGTCGCGTGTAACGTTTTGCCACCAGACAACTCGTTCAACTCGATCGTATGGATCAGAGACGTGCATCCCACCAGTCACCAAATCCAATCGGCCGTCACCATCCAAGTCGCCAATATCGAGGGATTGAATGTGAGTCGGTGTATTGGCAAGGGGATGACTTATGAAATTCATGTTACCAGCATTCTTTAGAAGTATCAAGCTTTGCGATTCGGGAGACTCCCAGTCGTTAAACGTGCTGGCGACAAATACATCCATGTCGTTGTCCCCGTCAAAATCAGCGGCGCGTGCGTTCACTGCACCTCCAAAATCAAGCACACGATGGACTTTGAATTTGGCTCGGCCCAAGTTTTCTAGCCACTGAAAACCGTGCCATGGCCAGGGCCGCGGTGGCGAGTAATCAAACGCATCTCCATTGCAGTAGAGAATATCCAAGTCGCCATCACCGTCCAAGTCAAACAACGAAATGCCAGCCGAGCCGAAGTCCGGATTCCCGGCAGAATAAAGTTTGCTCTCTTGGAAAGCTCCCGACCCATCTCCATAAAAAGCGAATATCGATTCAATCTCTTGACTCACCAACGCCGTGATATCGACGTGCCCGTCTTGGTCGATGTCGGCTACCACGCCATGAATGCCACCCGCCAAGCTCTGTAGCTGATGACTCTCGAACTTCCAATTGCCTTGATTCTCAAGCCATTGAATCCCGCCGTCGTAGTAACCGAACTGAGTCACAACAAGATCTAAATCCCCATCTTCATCCAGATCGCCTCCTTGAACATCCGCGACTCTGGCAACTTCGTCCAATAACACGCGTGGCTTAAACCGCATCTGACCGATATTCTCAAGGATGACTACCGAGCCGACTGGATCGTTCGTTGGAAAGAGCTGTCCCAGCACGGCAACTAGTAAATCGGTGTCACCATCACCATCGATGTCAGCGCACGACAGTAGAGCCGGCGCAATGATTTGCTCGGCTAGAACCTGTTCATTGAATTTCCCTTGCTCGACTTGCCTGATCCAACCGATGGAATTCTTGGTGCAGTCGCAAACCAGCACGTCTAGCAGACCATCTTTATCCAAATCGTGAATCTTGACGAACGAGATCTTGGGTGGAATGGTAAAGGCCTCTCCGATCGGACGTTGAACGAAGAGGTCCAATCGCGCACCCGCTTTGCTCGATGCTGCCATCGTTTTCGAATGAGCATTAGAGTGTCCACTGCGGGAATCCCGGCAGCCGATGAATCCAAACACTAGAACGCCGAAGAGCAGAAAGTTCGATACCCCTCGCCAAGTCGGGCTCTGGTAGGCTAAATGGAATTGCGCCTGACTATTCAATTTCACCCTCATCACCCTCGATATTTAGTTGGCCACTGACAACTGCGTCCACCGGGCAATTATAGCCAACTCACAAATATTTGTTGCAAATGTTTCTAATACGATTTCCATAATGCACAAAGATGTCCGCAACGCTTGATGATGTTTCTCTCAAGATTTGAAAACGTGGTTCTCCGGGATTTGCGTGCGCCACTGATTGTTTTGTGTGCCACTGGTTTGCCAGTGCAAACGAAGATATCTACTCCAAATGATAAACAACTTGCTGTTGAAATCAGTGTCGAGGGCAAAATCGCCGAAGTGTGAATCGACAATTTGTAATAGACCTTCAATTCGCCCTTGTAGAAATCTACTTAGCCAACTGCTTTAGGTCGATCGTTTACGTCAATGTTTCTAGAATTTGATCGGCTAGCCAAGCTAGTGGCACACGGAGCGTACAGTGAGAGTATTCTAAAACCGGATGAACCGGAAAAAATCCATAAAACGGCCAGCCTCGAATTCTAGCGTCTCAGACTAGTTTGTGGTTTACTGTCTGATTAGTTGACTCCGGTCGAATCAGGTGAAAGTAGACAATGAGTAGTGGACCGCACACAAAACAGATACGGCGATGGCTGAGACTGCTAGCGCTCGTCGCGATTGTCTTTCTTCTCGCCAGAGCGGCTGGATGGTATGTTGCGCGACGGTCGACTGTCGCTATCCAACGCCAAGTAATGCAGTTAGTCGACGAGCTCGATGGGCACTATTATTACGACTATCAATTGCTGAAAGCCGGTTTGCCCGACGAGAATTTAGCGGATGGGGATAACCAAACCATTCGCAAGCACCCCTTAGCCGCAGTGTTTGGTGACGACTGGTTTCACGATGTGTTCTATATTACGTTTGCACAATTCAAGGGCGTTCCCAAAGATCGTCAAGTTGCGATTCGCAGTGATGTTGGAGATGAACAGATCTCTCGCTTGGTGCAATTGACGCAACTCAAATGGTTGGCACTGAGCGGCACCGCTGTCACCGATCAAGCCATAGAACAGCTTTCGGACTTGCCTTTTCTTCAACGGCTCTGGCTCGGGCGAACACAAGTAACCGATCGCGCGCTTCAGAGCTTGATCCACTGCGAGACCCTTACGCACTTGGCGATTGAGGGAACCGCTACATCTGACTCCGGATTGGCTCACATTGCATCTCTCTCACGACTGAAGTTCTTGAGCTTGGGAAGCCCCTACCTATCGGCTGATGGATTGCGTCGAGTCGGACAGAGCAACACGCTGGAAGAGTTGCATCTGGACCGCTTACCGGTTAATGAGCGTGCTCTGCAAGCCTTTGGAAATCTTACGAAGCTGCGCGTCCTGTCGCTGCGCATGACACCCGTTACAGACGCAGGGATTGAGCGACTCAGCAAACTTACACAGCTTGAGCAACTCTACTTGGATGGTACGCTGATTTCGGATGCTGCACTGACGAATGCTGCAGTTTGGAAACACCTTCAAAAGCTATCTGTGGCTCACACTTCTATCACCGATGCCGGTTTGGAGAATTTGGCTGAGTGCAGGCAGTTGACGTCACTAGACTTGACTCAATGCAGATGTTCGCTGAGCGGGATTCGGGAGTTGTTTGTGCAGCAGCAGTCGAGAAGTTGGGAGGAGGCGTTGAGCATCGTCTTCGAGACTAAGTCGAATCCACAAGGCGAATTGACTTCCCTCGATTTAAGTCCGCTACAAATCGCCGATGCAGATTTACAGGCTCTGTTGTCACTGACCGAATTGCAATGGCTGATGATGCCCAATAACAACTTGACCGACGCAGGCATTGAAACTTTCTTGACTGTTCCATGGAAGCAACTCACGCTACTTCGCTTGGACAATTCAAACCTCACCGATCAAGGCATAGAACAGCTAGGACGCTTGCCGGCCTTGCGGACCCTTCACATTGTCGGCACGAAAGTTTCCCAAGCTGCCGTCGATAGGCTGATGACCAGCAAACGCGGTTTGCGAGTGTATACCGACCTCATGGTTCCATCCAGAAATTAGTTCAACCACCTCTTTTCTTTCAAAGCGAGCCTCTAAACATGCAAGAGAAAACCCAAGCGTCTTCGAGCTTCCGCGTACCTGGCTGGTATCTGCCGGCCCTGTTTGGGGCCGCGATCGTCGCCGCAGGTCTGAGCGAAGTCTGTACGAATGCAAACAAGGAGCGTTTCTTTACTCCTGAGGGCCTTCCACCATTTCCACCCGCGTTACTGCGGGAAATCATGTGGAATAACATTTACAATCACTCTATTTGTTTTGGGTTTCTTGGCGCGGTAACCTGCGGGTTACTAACGATGATCACCGCCAGCCTGGCTGGACGCGGCATACTTGGCCTAATTTTAGGCTCTGTCGTTGGATTGGTTGTTGGCGCACTGGTCGGTGTCGCAGGTTACTTCATAACCAAAACCCTTCAGCCAATGAATATGGAGAGTATCCTCATGGCGATGATCATCTTTGCTCCGCTGTGGGGCATACTCGGATTGCTCACTAGCACGATGTCTATGTGGCTGTTAGGACGCTCTGACTTGATAGGCAATGCAATTCAGAAGAGCCTTATCGCGACAGTGTGTACTCTGATAATCTTTCCTCTGATCGTTACACTTGCATTCCCCACCGATTGGCCAGGCCGAATTATCCAAGAGTTTCCGCGCACGCGTCTGGTATGTTACGCCGTCGGGGGTATTGGCATGGCGTGCGCTCTGTACTTTGCTTTAAAAGGTCGGAAAGTAGCTGCTGTTGAGCAAATTCCAGCCGAAACGAACATTGCGTAGGCGGGCAAGGTGCCCGATCGTGCCACCCGGGCGTGTATGGCACCCTTGCACCCTCTGACTTACAATACATCTTAGACGTAATTCCAATTAACCTCACAGTCTCCTGCCCGATACCTCTCCGGGAGTACCTTGCGATGAAGTCTCAATTAACACGTCGGCGATTTATACAGGCCTCTGCCATCGGTTCCATCGCCAGTGGATTCCCTTGGGCTGGGCTTCCGAAAGTATCCGCTCAAGACGCGCAAGCCAAGAATCTGTCAGTCCAATTCGCTGCCGACATCGAACCACTCGTGCGGCTGCTTGAAACGACGCCTCGAGCCGATGTGATTGGGGTCTGCATCAAGCAGATTCGAAACGGATTGAACTACCAACAACTGCTCGCTGCCCTGCAACTGGCTGGCATTCGCAACGTTCAACCTCGCCCAAGTGTCGGCTTCAAATTCCACAGTGTGCTGGTTGTTAACTCGGCTCACCTAGCCAGTATCGCTTCGCCCGATGAACACCGCTGGTTGCCAATCCTTTGGGCCATCGACAACTTCAAGTCCTCGCAAGCTCAGGATGAACGCGAGAACAATTGGACTATGTCGCCAGTTGACGAAGGCAAAGTCCCAATCGCTGCCAAAGCCGAATCGCAATTCATTTCAGCCATGGACAACTGGGACGAGGCCGCTGCCGACACCGCCGCAGCCGGCCTAGCTCGCACCGCCGGCGCGACCCGCATTTTTGACCAGTTCATTCGCTACGGCATCCGCGACTTCCGCTCCATCGGTCACAAAGCGATCTTTGCTGCCAACGCCTGGCGAACTCTCCAAACCATCGGCTGGCGACACTCAGAACCGATTCTACGCAGCCTCGCGTACGCCATGCTCAACTACGAAGGAAGCGGTAGCCCCGCAGGTCGCGATGAACTCGCCGATCGCCCGGGTAGAGAGAACGCCAAACGCGTCGCCGAAATCCGCGACTCTTGGCTCGACGGCAAACTCGATGACTCAGCCACAGTCGAGATGCTCGAAGCTATCCGCACCGGCACTTATCAAGACACAAGCTCGCTTGTCGTCCAGCAACTCAACCGCGGCATCGCCCCACAATCTATCTGGGACGGCATGTTCGCCGCCGCCAGCGAGATGCTCATGCGACAGCCCGGCATCGTGTCGCTTCACACTCTAACAACGACCAACGCGATGCGTTTCGCTTTTGACACCTGCGGCAACGAAGAGACTCGCAAGTTGATCTTGCTGCAAAACGCAGCCTTCTTACCGCTCTTCCGCGCAGAGATGAACAACCGTGGAAACGTCGGCGGGCAGAGGATCGACCAACTCACGCCCGCCGAACCCACCAGCGGATCGGCAGCTGACGCGATCGCCGCCATCTTCGAATCTATCGGTAAAGATTCAACATTCGCCAGTTCGCAGACGCTCGGCTATTTGCAAAACGCTGGCGATGTCACTTCGTTTATGGACGCTGCTCGGCTTTTGATTTTCCAAAAAGGAACCGATTCGCATGACTACAAGTTTAGTTCAGCGGTGCTCGAGGACTTTTATCACGTCAGTCCCAATTGGCGCAACCGCTGCTTAGCCGCCAGTGTCTACAAGCTGCGCAGTTCCCGCGATCCCGACAACAAACTAACCCAAAACGCATCCCAAGCCCTTACCAACCCGAACGCGTAAGTTTGGATGTTGCGATAAGTTGGGTCCTGGGAACTGGCCGCCGTTGCTACAGCC
>JANNNN010000122.1:0-3343 GCA_031398555.1 Planctomycetia bacterium
TGGTGAACCGTCGTTGAACGCAATAAGCCACCCCGGCTATGGCTTATGAACGCGCGAATTCCATCGCCGACTGTTGGCTCGTGAATTAGCTTGGATCGAATTCGTAAACTGCCAGCCACTGGAGCGGTCCAACGACGGACGACGGCATGTTTCAGGTCATTGCCGGGGTGACCGCCTGTTGCGGAGAGTTGCAACCAACCTAACGCAACATCGGGAAAATCGCTCCCGCCCTGCCACGCTGTCCCACTGAAATGCGGGAGGGCCGCGAATCCAACAACTCTACCGGTTGCAACATCGAACTCGCCAAAACCATAACTCCATGCCCTCGACCGCAACTCACTCGCACTTTCGACTGTGCTCGCGGGCTTTTTAGCTGGATCCGCATCCATAAAATTTGTTGCTAACTGGAGTTCCGCCGCCGTAGGTGCGCGCTGATAAATCGCCGAGTACAGTCGATTCACACTTGCGCGGGTATCGACGCTGACAACCATACTGGTCAATTTTGCAATGCGATCAACGATGAAGGGGTGATTCAGGGCGAACAAAGCTTGCTGCGGCACGGTGGTTGAATTTCGATCTGCGATCGACAAATCTGGATTCGCGAAATCGAACATCCGCAATACGGGGGAAAGGTCTTCGCGATCCACGTATGCATACAAAGTTCGTCTGAGGTTCTGTTTTGCAAACAACGGCAACGGTCGACCGCCAACCGTCAGATCTAATTCACCCGACATCGCCAACCAAGCGTCGCGAGCCTCTTCGAAACTCAGCCGATGCTCAGACATTCGCCACAGCCACTGGTTGTCGGGATCGATTTGCACCACTTTCGCGGCTAAGTCAGCATCCGTTGGCCCCTGAGAATCTTGTTGAAATGTCTTGGAAAGCAAAATCAAGCGATGGAGTTCCTTCAAACGCCAACCGGACTCGATGAACTTTCGCGCAAGCCAATCGAGCAACTCAGGATGAGTTGGCTCTTCGGCACGGTGCCCGAAATCGCTGGGCGTGTTTACCAGTCCACGGCCGAAGTGATGCATCCACACGCGATTAACCATCACGCGGGCGGTTAGCGGGTTGCTTGGGTCGGCGATCGCGTTTGCAAGTTCCAAGCGGCCGCTGCCATGATTGAATTGTCTTACGTCGCCACCTGTCATCTCCTTCAGTGAACTCAAAAAGTGGCGAGTTTCTTCGGCACCTTTAGTAAGTGGATTGCCACGCAGGAAGACTCGGGGTGCTGTCGGCTTCGCACGATCAACCAGAACCGTTGCGTGGGGAGGGGCACTGGCGTTGTCCAGCAGAAAGCGATCCAGTTCGGCTTGGTTTTTCCACAGTTCGGTGGTTACGCTAATTGGAAAGTAGAATTCGATATTCGCAATATGCTCATCGGGCACCGTGCATGGCGAATCTGAACCGTAGAGAACTTGTCGCAACTCTTCCGCTTTTGCCTCTGGCAAGGCACTGGCCGCGGGATCATTCGCAAGCAACTCGCGCCACTGTTTTTCAATTTCCGCGAACTGCTGACCGTATTCGGCTGCCACGTTGTGCAGTTCAGTAAGGTCGTTTTTCTTGGTCAACTCGTGCCACTTGGCGAATACCGGTGATACCCGCTGCGAATCGCCTGCAAGGTAGGCTTGCCATTTTCGAACAACGACTGGGTTCAAGTCGTTCTCGTCCAGCAATTGACTGAAAATTTCTTCTGGATATTTCTCCAGTTCAAGTTGAGCAAGAAGGTGTTTTTCAACGCGTGCTCGCGTCCGCGACGCCTGTTCATCGCGTCGAGTCTTCAAAGTCTCACCCAACTTCTTCTTACGCTTCGTTACCTCTTCCAAAACAGTCTCGTCGTTCGAAACACCACAGGGGACTAATTGCTCAGCGCTGCTTTGGAACACTCCGTAAAGCGAATAGTAATCGCGAGTTGGGATCGGATCATATTTGTGATCGTGGCAACGAGCGCAAGCCACTGTCAGCCCCAACATTCCGCGTGTGACCACGTCGATGCGATCGTCGATAATGTCGTGAGTTACCCCGAGAAATCGTCGGCCAATTGTCAAGTAACCCATCGCGGCCAAATCCGGCGAGCCTGGCGGTTCGATTTGGTCAGCAGCGATCTGCAAGCGCACGAAACGATCGTAGGGCATGTCCGTGTTGAGGGCTTGCACAACCCAATCGCGATAAGTTGCTGCATGCACCCAACGCTTTTCTTCGCGCGCGTAAACATAGCCTTTGGTATCAGAGTACCGCGCGACATCCAACCAGTGCCGCGCCCATTGTTCGCCATAGTGTGGCGACTTGAGCAGTCGGTCGACTACGTTTTCATACGCGTCCACCGAACCATCGCCTTCGAACGCTTCGACTTCAGCAGTTGTCGGCGGCAAACCAGTCAGGTCAAATGTCACACGTCGCAGCAAAGTCCGTCGATCCGCTAGTGGACTCGGATTCAGTCCCGCAACGCGGAGTTTATCGAGCACAAAGCGGTCCAGCGGCTGCGTACTCCATTCGCCATCGGCAACCTCGGGCGGTTTTGTGTCGGCCAGCGGCTTAAGCGACCAAAGCGGTTTGCCGCTCGTTTTTTTAGCCACCATTCCATCGCGAGGATCTACTGCACCCATTCGAATCCAACGCGCTAAGTCTTCGATTTCACCGTCGCTCAGTATCTTCTTTGGCGGCATTCTTAGTTCAATATCGGCATACCGGACGGCAGCCATCAGGCGGCTCGCCGCATCGTCTCCAGCCACAATCACTGGGCCTCGGTCGCCGCCAGCTTGCCACCCAGCGCGAGAATCCAGCCGCAAGTTCCCCTCCTGCTTCTTCTCGCCATGGCACTCCAAACAATGATCCACCAGCAGTGGCCGAATCCGCTCTTCGAAGAAGGCGATTTTATCGTCAGCGACTAGTGAGAGGTGGGTCAATAGGAACCCGCCAACAATCAGTGACGAACGTACAGCAATTTGCCAAAGCGATAACAGATACATGGTTCATTTTGCCAAACAGGTACCGAAGACTGATTTCTACTTACTGGTTGCCCTACAATCGATTTCCATTAATTGGGGGGCAATGCGGTTCGCTGCATAAACCAAGCTTCAGTATCTTAACCGAAGAACCCTTGCTGCTGAGTAACTGACCGCGTAGAGGCTTCTAACCCCCCGAATGTCCTGCTGGGTGCGCATCTTGACTGTTTGTCACTGGCAATTGTCGATTTCCACTCCCAATCGCTACCTTTGGCAACAAATGCCCGGCAACCGTTAACGAATATGCCGCAAGCCGGATCGAAAGAACTTTTCTCATCGCAGCCTATTGCTATACTTGTCTCAGTCGGCAGAAGACTTTTTAGGAGGGCAAAAAATGA
>JANNNN010000129.1:0-9112 GCA_031398555.1 Planctomycetia bacterium
GGATTTATTGTCGTTGTCGGTTCCGTCTTAGGCGGATTCGCTATGGCAGGCGGGAAGTTTGGAGCGCTCGTCCACCCTTCCGAAATTGTGACCATCGGCGGTGCAGCTTTCGGGGCGATGATCGTTATGTCGCCGCTAAACGTGTTAAAAGACCTAGCGAAGGGTCTCCTGCAAACAATGAAGGGTAACCCCTTCTCAAAAGCCATGTATGAAGAGTTGTTCAAGCTGCTTTATCAACTCTTTCGCAAAGCCCGCCGAGATGGGCTTTTAGCGATCGAGCAAGATATCGGCAATCCGCACGAAAGTCCAGTTTTTAAACGGTATCCCCTTGTCGCCCACAATCACCACGCATCGGAGTTCATCAAAGGTGCCTTTGGTCCGATGGTGGATGGTAGCGTGAACGCAGCCCAGATGGGCGTGCTGCTTGAGTTCGAAATCAAGGCCGCGGAGGATGCCCACCACGCACCGATGGGAGTGCTTGCCAAAACCGCTGACGGATTGCCTGGCTTCGGGATTGTGGCGGCGGTGCTTGGGATTGTGATCACGATGGAACACATCAGTGGTCCACCCGAAGAAATTGGTCATGCAGTGGGTGCTGCTCTAGTGGGAACGTTCTTGGGAATTTTGTTGTCCTATGGGTTTATCGCTCCCCTGGTCGGCAAGCTGGAGTTTATGGGTGTGAACGAATCCATTTTCCTTCGCACAGTCGCATTCGCAGTCACTTCTTACATGAACGACATGCCCCCGAAAGTTGCCGTTGAAGCCGCTCGCCGAGGTCTGCCACCTGACGTGCGGCCCACTTCCGAGAGATTGGACGAAATGTTTAAAGAGGTCGATGGAATCAGCGACTAGCGCTTCATCCAAATTCGAGTTTGGACAAAGCACTGGTCCGTTGTCTCTTAAAAGGATTTAAAGATGGCTGGTAAAGGCGGTGGTGCGTGGAAAGTTGCTTATGCTGACTTCGTTACCGCTATGATGGCCTTCTTCATGGTGATGTGGCTCGTAGGCCAAGATTCTGAAAAGAAAGAAGCGGTAGCGGAGTACTTTCAAGATCCGTGGGCTAAGACCATCATGAATTCGAAGAACGGACGCAAGCCAACTCTTAGCAAACCGAAAGCCGGCCAAACAGACCCAAAGAAAAAATTTGACGGCAGCAATCCTCGCGAAGTCCCACATACCGACCCAGAGTCGCCGGAATGGGAACAACCTAAGCTTGTAACGATTCGCGAACCGGATCGATCGACCGCCGGCACCATCGTCATCTTTCAACTCGGTTCCGCCGAGCTAGACGACGACGGTCGCGAGCGACTTAAAAAAGTAATTCCGCAGTTCGTGGGATTGCCGCATAAGATTGACATTCGCGGCCATGTGACACCCACGATGGACGAAACAACGAACAGTTATGCGCTGGCCCAGTTGTCATTTAAGCGGTGTTGGGCGGTCCAGAGTTTTCTGGAAGAGAACAAGATAGATCCAGTCCGTCTGCGCATAAGTTTGGCCGGTCCCCACGAACCTATGGCGCTGGATCCCAAGAACCAGGACCCGTCGCAGAACTCTCGCGTTGAAGTCTTCTTGCTGTCAGAAACAATCAACGACTTCCGTCCCAAGAACACCGAACCGGCCAAGGAAGAACCGAGTTCTTCGAAGCCTGCTGCAAAAGCGCCCGCAGGCAAGCCTCCTGCCAAAGCTAAGCCCGCGGTTCACTGAAAACGGGAGAACGAGGCTCTGCCGAGCGTGTCTTGGCGTAACAAAAAGACTGCACTGTACTAGTGAACGTGTTGTGGCAGTGGGCTGTTTCGAGCATCAAATGGCAGTCTGCAAGTACATCTAAGTCGAACTTACGGTGGAGACTTGCTCAGCAGAGCCTCGTTCTCCCGTTCAGAGCTTTCACTGTTTAAATCGAACCCGTGGGATCGGCGCTACCACCGGGCTATTTCGTTTCAACTGGCGGACTGGTAGTGGCTGAAGGGGTTGCCGATTTATCTTCGGGTAAAGCGCTATCGTCTGGAACTATGCCCCTCCCGACCGCAGCTTGGGCGTCGCGCACCATTTCATTTTGCAAATACTTTTGCATCATTTCGCGGGTGGTTTGAAGCATCTTATCGATGCGAGCCTTAGCCCCCATCGAAACTGGGCCCAATGAATCGTCGAGCAACTTGCGCTGAAGTTTGTCGAGTGTTTCAACCATGGCGCTATAGTCTTTTAGACCGCGCAATTCGGCCATGACCATCTCTGCATCTTTCTTCTTTTCCTGCTGAAGCAATTTGCGAACTCGCGTTGAGAGCAATGTGCGAAGTCCGATCAAATCAAATACTTCGCCTTGAAAACCTCGTACAAATGCTTCAGCCTCTAATCGGCGTGAATCGTCGGCCAATTCAGCGACTTCAAGCGAAGTGATACCGGGCACTAATGGCAACCTCGCAAGCACCACATCGCCGCTCTTCACATAAAGTTGGACAAGCGGCTGCCTCAATTCAACTAAGTGCTTTTCAAAATCAACTGGCGCGGCCGGAGCCGGGGGCGCCGTCGCTGCAGGTGCTACAGGAGCGGAGACAGCTTTCGGTGGATCGGATGGCTCGCCTTCGGCTGCCTCTTCAGTCGGGGTAATCGATGTCGATGCAGCTTCAGCCGCAGTCGCGGCGGCTTCTTTGGCCGCTCGCTCAGCGGCGGCTTTCGCCACATGAATTGCGTCCGGTAGGATGGAGTTGGTTCGTTTCGGTGACTGAATCACAAACCGACCACGCCAATCCGTCTTACCTAACAATGTGAATTTGTCTGTTATGAGATCGCGTTCATACACAGCACAGCCGCCTTGTGGTCGCCCTGTACTGCGAACGGTTACAAGTATCTCGGTTTCAGGCTGCGTTGGCCTAACTCGCAGCAGTAACCTTTGCGTACGACGATTGTTGCGACCTTGCAGGCCTGGACCACCCGAGTACGCATAGACGTTGGCGTTCAGCTTGACGCCGTCTGATTCAATAACAGCTGCATACGTCCAGTGGAGCGGCTCGATCACACTGGGAGTTCCACTGCTGCCCTCACGCCGAATTACGGGCTGCATTAAGTCGCCGGGACGAACCATGGCCGGATTGTCCTCGGATAAGATCAAACCGCCTGCCTTAAGCCGTAAATTAGCGGTCTTTGCTGCCGCACTTTCGACTCTCGCTATAGGTGCAAAGGAGCTAGCGATGGCAGATGTTGTTAAGCGAGAAATGAAGGGCCAAGCTGCGGTTTCACGACGAATAGCGGGTCCTAAAAATTGAAGACTGCAGTCCAATTCGCGAGCCTGCACAAAGTACCCATCGCCCGCGCGGCCGACATGCACCATGATTATCTTGTCGTATTTTCGGAACAAGCTATCCGTTTGCCACGGCAGCAAAACAGTAATGGGACGAGCAAGTTTTTCGATCGCCTTCACTGACGAACGAGGTACCAGAGCCGCCTGAATCGTCTTGGCTTCCAATCCAGCCGTGATCGCAGCCATTCCGCCATCCATTGGTTTTAACTTACTAATCATTCCTGCTAGTGCGGATGTCGAATCGACCGTGGACTTAGCAGCTTCGGTTTCAATTTTTGCTTTGTGCTGCGGCAGAATTGCAAAATCACTGATCTTTTCAACTGCGCTTTCGAAGGTTCTCACCGTGCTAGTGAGCGACGGGTCGCGATTGATCACCATCACTAATTCTTCTCGCGATAAATCTTCCAGCGAAAACGTTTCGATGTCGCGGGCAAGTCGACTTCGCAGCTCAGGTTCAGCAAGCTTGACATGGGTATGCCAAGCCGCTTGAAACATGCGTTCCAGATCATCTGAAAGCGTTTTAGCAAATTGCGAATGGGCCAATTCAGAAATATCCAAATTGGCATCGAGCGCGCACCAAACCTCGACTTCGTACGGAGAGAACTCCCAAATCTTGACAGTTTCTTGGGCTGAAATATATTGCGAGCCAACAACGGCCATGGCGCACGTGAACCACACCACGTTCATTAGGCTGCGGCGGTAAAAATTGTTCATTGAAACTTCTTCAATCACAGTGATCCGACTGGTGTTTTAGTGATGCAGATTTTAGTTGGACGCCGTTTCAAGAAAACCGAAGTTGATGCGCCACTGGCCCACATTTTCATAAAGCGATACAGGCGCATCTTCGAGGCCTTCCACATAGCGACTCGCGGCAAAGCGATCTGTAATTTGCCAAAGCGGAAGGATCGGCAAATGGTAGTCGATCAACCGATGTAAATCTTGCAAACTGTTGCGCACATCTTTCCAATTCCGTGCACCGCGGAGTTTCTCAAGTCCTTGAACTATGAACGGATTTGCGGTGGCAGCTAATCCGTTGGCACCGAGTAATCGCTCGATGTCGGTAGCTGGTTCCCAAAGTGTGGCCGTTACATACAGCAAGTCGCAAGGTGTGTTGACATCGAAGCTCTTTCCAGCAGGCAAGATCATCATTTCAGCCTTGATTCCCACAATCCCCCACTGCTGAATCATGGCCTGAACGGCCACTCGCGCGAATTCAAAGTCAGGGCAAGCCACAACCAACTTTTCCAACACAGGTGGAATTTCATCGATCTTCTTGGCCGCTTCGTCGAGTTCACGTTGAGTCATTAAGAACAGTAACTTGGCCAGCTGCGGGTTGTAACCAGCTGGCAACACTTCGGGATCATAGGCGTATGACAGCGGGTCGGCACCACCGACTCCAATTGGGAACGGGCCACTGATCAGTCGACCATCGGCCACTCGCGTGCTATTTAGCAGTTCCCCTTGCAGCATGCCTTCGCGATTGGATCCATAGAGCAGCGCTCGCTTGAATTTATCTTTGGCCAAAAACGGATTGTCAGAAATTGGCACGAGCATGTGAACCGTTGGCAGCGCGTAACCACCGATCCGAATCCTCGGATCAATGGCGAGCCGTTTCGCATCGGCCGGATAGAGTTGGTCCAGTACATCGAGCTCACCGCGGAGCAAATCGTTAACAGCACGTTTAGGGTCATCGTAAAAAATCTCAACGATCTCGAGCGGTTGACCGTTGGTTGGCTTGGGGCCGCGAATGGTGTAGGAAGTTTCCTTGGCGTCGACATCCCCTAATTGATAACGGCCCGGCAGAGTACCGTGTATGTTGTTTTCCGGTAAGGCCCACTGAAGCAGCGCGTGCGGCAGCACATTGGGTCGCTTGAGTTTTATCGTTATCTGTTTCGTTGAATTGACAGTGACCGAATCAAAAATCGCCGCCCAAGATGCATCGTAATCTGGATGTCGTGTGTTGGCCCGTTCCAGGAAAATCTGGCTAAGCCCAAATGCTTCCAGAGTCGGTTTAGGATTTGGTTCGAGCGACAAAATCAATTCTTGTCGATCGTCACTTTGTCGGAAAGTTCCAAGCGCAAATCCATAGCGTCCACCTTCGCTGCCGGTTTTTAGAAACTGAAATATGGACTGGCTCGTTAGGGCACCTGCCCGCCGTGCCGGCCAATTCACCAAACTCGATGGATCCAATTCCGTGCTTCTCTGCATGACCCCAACGCGAATCATTGGATGCTTGCGATTGATTTCTTGAACGAGTTGTTTCGCAGCAAGCGTGTCCGGAACAATCTCCAACATTGCTGCCGCAGCCGAACGCGCTTCGCGGAATTTCCTGCTCGACATCAACTGTTCGGCTTCATTCTTTTTCGCCTCAGCCATGCTTGCGAGTTTTTGATCCCATTCCTTAACCACTGGCAGGTTATCGCCGTAAGTCGATTTCAATCTCTTGTGCAACTGCTTTGCGTTACCGAGTTCACCGGCTTCGTAGTACGCATTAATCAGCGAATTGGCCACATTGGAGAGTGCACCGGAAACCTTTTCGGCTTGATAATCGGGCGCTGTCTGTAGAAGTTCCTCAAGGGCCGATAGTGTTTGGCGATACTCCTGAGACTTGAACATTTTAATCGCGCTTAGGTAAAGAAACTCTTTACGCAACGCTTCCAAATTGGACATGTTCGGGTAGTTCTTGAGCAGATAACTCAAGTTCATGAACGCGTCGACGAAGTCGCCGGATTTCAGTTTGGCGACAGCCTCGTCGTAGATCCGTTGTTCATATATTTCGATTTTCTCGATATCTCGCCAGTAAATCTCATAGCGTCGAGCTTCGCCTACTTTTAACAGAATCAGATCTTCCAGCTTGGCAGTGTCAGCGGGCCGCGGAGGGACTTGTCGAAATGGGAGCGGTGCAACCTTGAAGCTGCCTCCGCCAGCGCTCGGCTTGAGGGTGATCAAATCGAAAGGCTGTTGATCGATAAGGGGTGGATCGGAAATCTCAAGACTGTCATCTTGCGCGCGAACTTGAGTCGCGATTTGCAACAGAAGGACAATCGCCATAACCGGAAGGAGAACCCGGAGCAGTGTGTTTGCAATCGAATAATTCTGCATGATGTGTTCCACCTATTCGATAGCGCGAGTTGTGGGAATAGGCAGGAGCAAGACAGCTCCTTCATCGCTGCCAACGAGGATATTCGTTGCGATCAGCTTAGCAGTCCCGCTGAGAGGCTGACCCACATCCACCGAAGCAGTGACGGCGCCAGAACCTGAATTGACGACCCACACTTGGCCACCCGATGTCAAAAACACCAGCGAATCACCCGCTTTCAAAGGCGGTCCAAGGAGCTTGGACTTTGGAAAATCGATCGCCCAGAGTTTCTGATTGTCAGCCGAAACGGCTTGCAGTTTTCCATCCACCTGAACGATGATCGCGTTATCCGTGACGAACGGGCCAGCGATCAATCGACCGTCCAGGGGAAGTGAAGCCCCTTTGGCCAAGCTGGTCGCGTCGAACTGGAGCAAGTTATCTGCACCGGGAGTCGCCTCGATACCAAAGATCTTGTTGCTGAGCGCCACTAACGGTCCAGTCAATCGATTCTCAAGGTCGACTTCTGAGAGGGAGCGAAGGGCGTCGCCGACGCCTATTCGAATCAACTTCTGAGAACTGTTTGCAGTGATGAGGGTTTTCGAATCGGCCAAATAGACGGGTTGATTCCAGGTGATTCGAGCCCCAGGCTGCATTGGGATTTGGAAGGGGCTACTGACTGGAGCTCCGTTGCTTGGGTCTAACAATACGATTTGACCATTCTCTAAACCAATCGCGAACTTGCCTTCAACGGCGGTGGGAGGGCAAGTTGGATTCACTCCACCAAAGTTTGCCGAAAGGACCCGCAGTTTGTTGGCAGCGGTTGGCGTATAAACAGCGATCTGATTTGGTGTCGAACTGTTGAGCAACAAGAGCTCGTTGGTCAGTTGAGTTGGAAAGCCGAATTGGAGCTGGGCCTTACTCTCGCCAGGATTGCTGTCTGCCGACTCGCGAATAGGTTTGGTTGGATCAAGTGTAAACATCATTGCGGCAGAATTGATCGCGTCAGGTTTACCGGCCCCCGTCGTAGCGACAGATACCACCGGTACGCCAAGATCTGTCGCCCACAAGGGCTCGTTGGTCTCCGAATTTACTGCTGAAACTCGAATACCCGAGTTACCACCTAAGGTTCGACAATGAACCATCGTCTCACCCATCAGCTGCGGTGGACTAGTGAATCTATCGCCATCGTTTTTCGCCCAATAAAGTTCAAGCTTGCCTTGCGAAACAACTAAGTCCCGCCGAATCAACACATTCTCTGCGATCCACAAGCGATTGTTCCCCGCCGCCAAATAGGATAGACGGGGTTCTTGGTAGCTAGCTGGAACGGGGTCAAAACGACTTACCTTGTCCTTTTCGGCGGCCGGTTCCACATCAAGAACGGCAATCTCACCGAGGTCGGTAATTACAAATACCCGCCTGCCATCGATCTGTGGCGGAACGACGATATTCCCTTTCATACGGAAAGGGGTCTGTGTGCTCTTAAGCTCAAGTCCCTGCGGCGTCGTGTTGAAGACTCGAATCAGTGAGTGATCACCACGATTTTCAAACACGAACAACTGTCCAAGTAAAAGTACCGGAGGTACCGTAATGGCTCCAGCGCGATGTCCCAAGTAATGGACCTCTTTGCAAGAGCCATCCACGCGAGACAAAACGTACAAGTTGCTGCTTTCGGCCGCTACATAAAGCTGCTGCTTGCCGGAACCCGAGCCAGGGGCAACCGACAACTGCTGGGGCACTTTGAGCATCCACTTTGTCTGTCCTGTGACGGCATCCAGATTGACCACTGTTCCATCGAGGGTGCTAACATAAACGTCTTCACCATCAACATAAGGTCGATGGGCAGGGGTCGAAATGTTTGCAAACCACTGCGTTGCGCCCGTCGCTCCCGTCAATCGTTGCAGTCGTCCCAGTTCGGGTTGACACACCAGGACGTCGCTCGCTGCAGTCTCGCTGAGCCGAATCGGTTCGTTTTGGAAATCGCGTCCGATATACTGCCGCCAAAGAACAGAACCCGATTGACCATCCAAGCCATAGACCGAACCCTTAACCTTAACAAAAACTTGTCGCCCTTTGAGCTCTGGGGCGCTTCCTCTGGACATGTTGCCGAGGACGAACGTCCTACCGACCAAGGAAACAGGAGCCTCTTTAGTCAGTTGAATATTCAGGGTTCCGGGACCAACCAAAGACTCTTGAATAGCCGTAGCTTCCTTGACTTTCGCGCTCAGTCGGTCGTCTGTTTCGAGTTGCGGGTAGCGATTTATAAGTTCGCGACGAATCACGTGCGCACCCAGAGCGTCTTTTGTTGCCAGTTTCGCATTGATGGCTTCAATCGCTTTGACTAACTCTTCCTCGCGACTGATTTCACGGACGATTCTCTCACGGCCTTCAGTGATTCGAAGAAACGTTTGTTCCTGAGCCGTTCGTTGCGCGCTGCTAACATACTGTGGATCATTGATGATCTTGAGTAGGTCATCCATCTGGGTCATCAGCGACTTGCGATCAGCGACCGATTCGGTTTTGTCGGCTCGTTCATTGAACTTGCCAGCCAAGGTTAGCAGCGCGCCGTAAAGATCATCTTGCTGGGCGGATAGCGAAGGCTCACTGGCTACGGTTGGCAGCAACTGAGAGACCGTTTTCAGTCCCATATTTGGATCCGAAGCCAGCTCCACGTCTTTGCGAATAAGCGCAAGTGCCTGACGTACTTTGGCAAACGACATATTCTCGTCGCCGCTGAA
>JANNNN010000153.1:0-3300 GCA_031398555.1 Planctomycetia bacterium
AGATTTATCGGTCTGCTGCGGCCCGGCTCGCGTGGTCCATCTCGCACCAGCGACTCCTCGGCAACTGCACACGATCGAAGATATTACGAAGGCGATTGGCGACGTCTATCCAGGAGATCGACTGCTATTACGCACAGACTGGCACAAGCGGTTTGGAAAACCTGAGTACCGCGACGAGCTACCTAGGATTTCCATCGAACTTGCAGAATGGTTAGTTGAGCGCCAAGTCGCCATGGTTGGCGTTGAGCCCCCATCTGTGGCCGACGTCAATAACATGCAAGAAGTGACAGAAGTTCATCGAACGCTTTTTCGTGGTGGAGTGATGATTGTTGAGGGGCTTGCTAATATAGATCAACTCACAAAATCTACCGTGGAGTAAATCGCTTTTACGATGCTTATTGTTGGCGGAGATGGTAGTCCGGTTCGAGCGATTGCTATCGAGGTGGCTGAATGAACGGACCGCTACTCGGATGCATCGCCGATGATTATACAGGGGCAACAGATCTTGCGAGCAATCTCGTCGAAGCCGACATGCGAGTCGTTCAGTGCCTTGGCCACCCCAGCTCACTGGATGTATTTGATGGTGCGGATGCGGTCGTGATTGCGTTGAAGACGCGTTCTGTTCCTTCAGGCGAAGCTGGGGCAAACGCTGCACTTGAATCGCTCCGAGCGTTTGTGCATCTCCCGGCCACTACAATTTGCCCCTCTTGGCTCGACCATTCACTTTTGATTCTGCACTTCGGGATTTGGCTGAATGCGTTAAACCTCCGTTCAGAGCCACCTAACTCCGCGCGAACTCATAGTTTTTCACCCACAAATTGTGCTGACGACCCTCATGATGAATCCTAACCTACCGAAAGTAGAGGGAACAACTGAGGATAACAGTTCTACTCTAGCTCAATTCCAACCCGCGCATGGTGCCAGTTGATGTGGAGCAACGATCCGACTCGCTGCCCATCCGCTGGAGCATGGAGACAAACAGATTAGGCAAAGGGTAGTTGCGATCTTTGTCAAACACGAGATGTTGACCATGCTTGAACCCACCTCCCGCAAGCAGGATGGGCAGGTTGGTCGTGGCATGCGAATTCGCACTGTTCATATTGGATCCATAGAGGACCATCGTTCGGTCTAAAAGCGGTTCGCCGTCTTCCTCGACCGCTTTCAAATCGGCATACAAACCAGCCAGCAACCTCATGTGCTCTTCATCAGCAGCTTTGAGAAACTTGAGCTTGCCTTCTTTCTTGCCATGATGCGACGTTAGGTGATAGCTGTCCGTGAACTTGGTATTGCCAAACTCGATAGCGGGCGAATGCAAGCGGGTTAAGTGACCGACACGTTCCGCCATGTATTGGTCGATCGAAATCGAATTGCGAAAACCACTGCTGTTGGGATGGGGTGCTGCAGACAAGAAACAAACGTCAGCCGGATGGCCACCATCGACGTCAGGATGCGACACGCCGCTAAAAACCGTAAAATCGTCTCGATGCGATTCAAAAAGTTTCAGATAGGGCGAATGCTTGAAGGCAGGGTGTACGGCATATGCTACCAAACCGCTCGACAGCCAGAAATTGATCGAAACGATACGACAACTCGTTGCACATTGATTTCGCCCCAACAATCCCGCTGGAAGTGATGAGTGGCAGTGTTGCGAGCGTGGGCCTGGTGGCGTAAAATCTTGACACTTGCCTCGTTAGTCGGCCGTTGGCTTTTGAGTTAGGCTACATCAGGCTAGCCCGACGGTCTTTGCAGGTAGACACGCATGGAAACCTTGGCCTCCAACACTTCACCGGAAGAACAACTCCGCGCGGAAACGCCGAGTTGCGTGCGCGTCTAGCAGAGGCGGAGGAAGCGTTGCGCGGTATCCGAAGCGGCAAAGTCGACTCGCTCGTGGCGGAGACGGAGGAACGCCCGCGGACTTTCTCGCTTGACGCAGCTGAGGCCGGCTCCAATCGCTTGCGAGGCGAGATTCTTGCTCAGGTCTCCGATGCCGTGGGAATGATCGACAACGACGATCGTATCACCTATCTCAATCCGGCTTGCGAACGTCTTTACCGCGTCCAGCCCGGCGAAATGCTCGGGCGGAAACTTTCCGAACTTTACCAAAGGCGTTGGCTGAAACCAGGGGACGAAGCCGCCGCTATCGCAACTCTTCGCGAACAGGGTGAAGCCAGTTGGGAGCTCATCCATGTCTGCCGCGACGGTCGCGAGCTCCACGTGCATTCCAGTGTCTGCATGATGTATGATGCGTCGGGCAAAGTAACAGGAATAATCGCCGCCATCCGCGACATCACAGAGCGAAAAGCGATGGAGGAAAAGCTGCGAGAGCGCGAAAACTTCCTTCAGCGATTGACCGATGTGAGCCCCAGTGTGATTCATGTTTTCGATCTTGAACAGAAGCGGAGCGTTTTCATCAGTCGGACGGTTGCCTCAGTGATCGGCTACAGCGAGGAGGAAATCGCCGCCATGGGCGATAACGCTGCGACGTTACTAATGCACCCTCACGACCTGGCACGTTTCCCCGCGCACCTTGAATGCGTACGCTTACTCGACGATCACGAGACCATCGACTTCGAACACCGGATGCGTAGTCGTACGGGTGAGTGGCATTGGTTTCACAGCCGCGATGCAGTCTTTGCTCGCGATGCCGCCGGAGCGGTGCGCCAGCTCATCGGCACGGCGATCGAGATTACTGCGAGGAAGCAGATAGAGGAGCGGTTCCGCCAAACTCTGATGAACGTATCGGTTCCGACCCTTCTATACGCGGACGACGGCACCATCCTTCTTGTCAATCAAGCATGGACCGACATTACGGGCTATCGTATTGAGGATATCCCTACGCTCGGGGACTGGACTAGAAAAGCTTACGGAGAACAGCACCTCACGGCCGACAATTACATCGAAGACTTGTTTAAGCATGACACACGACAGGACGACGGCGAATGGATTGTCACAACAGCTAGGGGTGATAAACGGGTGTGGCACTTCTCGTCAACACCCTTGGGCAGAGAGCCGAGCGGACGCCGGTTGATCGTGAGCAATGCCATCGACATCACCGATCGCAAACGTGCCGAGGTCGCGATGTTCGAATCGAAATCTAAACTCGATGTAGCGATGCAAGTCGGTGGCATTGGTGCGTGGTCACTCGATGTCAATAACCAAACCTTGCGCAGCGATCCGATCCTTAAAAACTTGTTTGGTTTCGGCGCCGATGACTCACCGCCGCTAAACCAGTACTTCGATCGAATTCATCCCAATGATCGCAATCGTATAAGCCAAGCAGTAGCGGATGCTATGGAGAAC
>JANNNN010000536.1:0-2954 GCA_031398555.1 Planctomycetia bacterium
CATTTGAGCGCATTCACGAGGTTCGTTCGATTTTCCAGCAATCCAAAGTGCGCACGCTGCATTCAAAACAACCGCGTCGCGACAAGCACCCAGCTCGCCTTTCAATACTTGGCGAATGCACTTTGCACTCGAAACTGGACAATCTGCGAACAGCAGTTGGCGGTCAGAAGTGGCCAAGCCAAAATCTGAAGGATGCCAAGTAAATTCCGTCAGCGCTGCAACTCGAACTTCAATTACCTTTGACGTTCCGCTTAGGCTCAGTTCATCCACGCCATCATCGCCTCGGACAACGATCGACCGATGCGTACCAAGTTGCTGGAGCGCGAGGGCTAGCTTGGCTTGTAGACCAGAGTCGCCGACGCCCAGCACTTGGCACTCCGCCTGAGCGGGATTGCACAGTGGACCGAGCCGATTGAAGATGGTTGGATGCGCGATCGATTTGCGGACTTCTGCTACATTGCGCATGGCAGGATGAAAGCGAGGCGCGAAGCAAAAGCATAAGCCCAACTCAGCCAAACACCGCTCAACACACTCAGCGTCTGCATCTAAATTGATGCCCAGTTCTGCCAGCACATCGGCGGAACCGGTTGCGCTCGTTATTTTGCGGTTGCCGTGTTTAGCTACGGGAACGCCAGCCGCGGCGGCAACGATTGCCGCTGCTGTGCTGATATTAAATGTCTGTGAGCCATCTCCTCCTGTGCCGCAAGTATCAATCACAGGCCGTCTCGAGGATCGGATCGTAACCATTGAATCGCGCATTGCCCGTGCTGCGCCAACGAGTTCGTCGACGGTTTCCTCTTTCATTGCCAGTGCAATTAAGAATCGGCGCATAGCCGACGCATCAGCGGCTCCCGATAAGAATTGGCTTACCACAACCCGTATCTGATCGGCCGACAAATCAGCGCCTTTTTCTACTTGTTCAGTTGTCTCGCGAAGTTCGTTGGCCATCTGAGGATACTCGTTTACTGCATTCACTGCCGGGTTGCGGCAGAATCGTCGTACCTTCACAATACAGGCACGCTCAAGTGGGGTAAGCTTTTGCTTGCCAAAAACTAGTTGGTAAGCCCATTGCTTCCCGACTACATTTGCCCAAGCACCGACTAGCTATTTTAGGATTCCCAATGGCTCGTAAAGTTATCATCGATTGTGATCCTGGAATAGACGATGCCCTTGCGCTTTCGTTGGCTCTTTTCGATCCACGGCTGGAGGTTGTCGCTGTCACAGCCTGTGCCGGTACTGTCGATGCAGATCAGGCTACTCAGAATATTCGCGCGATCGTCGAGCGTCTGGACCCTCCACGAATTCCTAGAATTGGATCGGCACTGGACCCCGAACTGGGCGCCGCAGTGTCTAACGGTACGCTGCTTCATGGCGACGATGGATTGGGAAATGCCAAGTGGGAACCTATTTCGCGCCAGCACACTGTTCCTAGTGACAAATTGATTAGTGATTGCCTGCGGACCTATCCCGGCGAAGTCACTATTATATGCACTGGTCCGCTGACCGGCTTGGCCAAGGCCATCAGTCGCGATCCGGCTATCATTCCGATGGTTGACCGAGTCATCATGACGGGTGGCTCTGTCACAGGACTGGGCGATGTCACGCCTGCCGCAGAGTTTAATATGCACCTCGACGCGCATGCGGCCCGAGCTGTGTTTCAATCCCTAACCACCAAATCGCTGATTCCTTACGAGATATGCGAAAAGCTAAAATTTGGTTGGGATTTGATCGATCGCTTGCCTCCCAAGAACAGCAAAATTGGCGCAGTAGTTCACGAAATTCTGCCACACCTCTTTCGAACCACCCGCCAACAACTGGGGCATGAAACCATCTCGCTTCAAGCCATTCTGCCGATACTGTTAATTGTTGAACCAGTACTATTCGAGTTCGAAGAAATGGCGGGCGATATCGAAGTCAGCGGCGAACTTACCAACGGTGCTACAGTCTTTGACCGCCGCATTCCTCGCACTTGGCGAACTAACATGGAAGTCGCCACGACGCTCGACGTAGTTGCCGCCCGCGATTGCTTCTACAACATGTTAAAGTTCGCATCGACTCTCTGAAGAATTAGTTAATAGCATTTCGACCAGTGAGAACATGGAACGAGGCTCCTGCCGAGCACGACTCCACAGTCCTTTCGACTTAACTGTAATTGCAGACTTCCACTGGCAGTCTGCCATGAGTTTCGCGAAACAGCTCCACCGCCGCGCGTTCACGTTCACAATTACAGTGAAGTCGGTTTGTTGCACCGAGTCACGCTCGGCGGTGGCCTCGTTCTCCCGTTTTCAATAACGACCACCTTGAAAAAGTCTCAACTTGCAATTCGCCTCCCCCTTTGGCGTCCTTCAACGCGATAGTTTTAAAAAATCTTAATTTTTGTGCAGCTGTTTAGTACCGCCAAACGCTATGATCATAAACTGAGCGCCGACTTGCTCGGCGACAGTAGCTCATCGCACTTGCAAACATGGCGACGCCACGCCTGACCTTCTTTTCAAATAGGGCGACAGATGCACAAACACCCACTGTGTTCGTCGGTTCGTTATCACTTTTTCCGAATTGCGTTTTTCGTCTTAGTTCTGCTCTCGGTCTGTCGTCCGATTCTCGGCCAAACCCCTTCGGTAAATACTCCGCCGCCGAAGACGGAAATGGAATTAAAGATGGAGCCGATCGTCGCTTCAGCTAGGCAAGAAGTCGCTACGGGGCGTTGGGATGCGGCCATCGCGATCTGTAAAAGGGCCATCGAAACCGAGCCCAAATACGCTGCTTCGTACTTGGTAAGCGGCATCGCCAAAGATGGAAAAGGGGACTTCGATGATGCCATGAAGGATCTTGACCTCGCACTTGCCCAAAGTCCGCGCGATGCAGCTGCAATGGTTACCCGAGCAGAGACCTTTTGCCAAAAAGCGTCGATGTTCTACCGTCGCGGCGAATTCCTCAAGACGATTGATAACGCA
>JANNNN010000161.1:0-1401 GCA_031398555.1 Planctomycetia bacterium
CAAACCGGAATTCCATCCTAATCCGACTTCAGTAATCGCAATCCACTAACCGCCAGCCACCCCAGCCAAACCGCAAAACTGGCTCAGTTCCTGACCGGACTCGACATACTGCCCAAGTTCGCGCCGACGAAACGATGCGGACATGTAACACACCACGCGCAATCTCGACTCGCGACTGGTGTGTTACGCGGTTGACGAGCCTGATCGTAAAAGCTCTTAAGCGGTAATGATTTCTGATGAACATCGAACCTTCGCAGCCCAACCGCTGCACACACCCTACGCAATAACCAATCCGAATTGCCTTAACGATTGGGCGTTGCCGTGTATAACTGATACGCTGGGGTGGCGTTTTGAGCAGACTCGACTTGCTTCTATAAAGACTTCACCTTTCGGCCGATCGTGGACGCAGTAGTTCCAGCGTTGATCAACGGACAACCAACGGCTTGGAGCGCTATGGCAATAAATATTCAGGGCCATTTGGTCTCCCCAATCCGAAGTCCCTCGCAACTCGGGTCCGTTGAGCATCGCTTCGCCACGCACAAAGTAGGCATTCATCGTGGCAGCCGAACCCGCTGCAAATCCACTGTTCAAAAAAGGATTGCTTTTCAATAATGCGAATGCGCGGGATCGCGAAACTTGGTCGCGGATACTGAGCGACCAAGCAGGAATTACTGCGTTGTGCGGATAACCTTTGGGCTCCGCGACCGCAAGCAGTTTCCCTGGATTTCTAGAGATCAGTTCCCAGAGGGGCTTCAGAGAATCTTGAAACATGACATCGGCGACGTCCCAGTAAGCAACAGGCGTATCGGCCGCAAGGCCGGCAGTGATTCGCGCAAAGTCATGAAGTCTTCGAACAGGAACCATTTGTCCGTTGTTCGGAGCAACACAAAGTCGGACATTGGGCAAACGCGAGAGTGCGTTGGCTTCCGAAGGATACAAACCGTAGCCGATGGCGAGTACTTGTTCAGCATTGCCGTTGGCTCGTAGCGTGGTCATATAATGATGTTCAAAGCGACGGATGTCACGACGGTCAAAGGCGGCTAAAACACACCCTGGCTTGTAAGCTGGGCGTGGGGATTTAAGGTGTCGAGCCTTGGCCTCGTCGACGTAAGCGATTTCAATTCCGTTTTGCCGCAAATCATGGGCAGCGCACCAGCATTCGCATAATTGGTCCGTTGCCCGGAAATGCAAACGCGAGATTACGCTGCGTCTCCACAAAGTAGCTCCTAGCGAAACATGTCCTGCCCGACCGACTCGTGAGCGATCATTCGAATAGTCCGCGCCCACGGCACCTAAATGTGGATTTCGTTTCAAAGTGGAGAGAAGATCAGAAAGGCAATCGCGATCTAGAATGACGTCATCATCCACAAACATTACCCACGGGGTAGTACCATAACCCTT
>JANNNN010000192.1:0-8085 GCA_031398555.1 Planctomycetia bacterium
CCGACGGTCGATCGAATCCGTGGCTCTTCTGTCCGGATCCAAGTGCAGCCATTTTGAATCACAGGCCGCTTGGCTTAAAAAACCGCTCGGCAACTGGCCTACTATCGCTGACTCCGGCAATCCATGCATGGCTAAGTTAGCGTTGGCAATAGTTACCAAGCTGGGATCGCGATCCATACCATTCGCACTCCCGCGCATGGCTAACGCGATCAAGTCCACCCCGGCCCCGCAGCAGCCATCGAATACATGGACGTCGGATGGAAAAAGACTTGCCTTGAAACGCGCGCACCACCAATCGCTTGCCTGAGCAAAGCTGCGCGGTGTCCAAAGCCAACTCTGCGGATCGGGAAATCGAATTGAAGCTTTGCGACGAAGTTCAGTTTGCTCATGCAATAGACTGACTTGCCAGGCCGCCAAACGAGGGTTCAACGTCTCGTTGCTTGAGTCAAGGCTCAAGCGCCCTTCGTGAATCAACCAGTTGGCTTGTTGTAGTTCCATCTATCACACCCAAGAAAATTCCCGAGCCGTTTTTGAAACCGCTCGGGAATGTTAATTTCTTGAACTGTAGCCCGCTAGCAGCCGAAGCTACTTAGTGGATACAAATTTTACCTGACCGGCTGGAAGTTTGTTCGCAATCGCTTCCACTAACTGACGATCTAAGTTGGACAGGCGACGGACAGGGACCGTCGAGTACTTGCCGTTATCCTTAAGCAAACGCACTTTATCAGGATGAATCTCAGCCAATACAGCGACGACTTCAAAGTTGCCAGTATTGTCCCGCCAAACTCGCGATGTCTTGAACGCCTCAGCAAACGGATCGGCTTCAACAGCTGGGGATTCATCGGCCGCAGGTTGCGTTGGCACGCCGAACAGATCGTCGAAATTGGAAGGCACTTGCTCAGTCGACGTTGGCTTGCCAAATAGATCATCGACCCCACCGGCTGCAGGTACGTCGCCGGCTGGTATGTCGCCGGCTGGTGGCGGGTTGCCGAACAGGTCGTCACCCGCCGGTGCAGGAGCTTCTCCAGCGGTTGGAGTTCCAAACAGGTCATCACCTGCAGGAACGGCTGGCGCGCCGGCTTCGGGAGCGGCTGGGGTACCGAACAAATCATCGCCCGCTGGTGCTGGCACGTCTGCTGGGGGAGTTCCAAACGGATCATTCCCTGGCAATGGAGCTGGGGTTTTGGGAGCTGGGGTTTCGGCACGTGGATTGCCGAACAGGTCACCCGCTGGGTCAGCCGGTGGAGTGGCTGGAGTGGCAGGAGTTCCGAATGGATCATCCGCGGGTGGAGCCGCTGGCTTTTCGGCCGAAGTATCTGGGGTACCAAATAAATCATCGCCGGACGGGGCTGGCTTTACTGTTTCAGCCGGAGTGCCAAACGGATCATTTCCAGCCGGTGCAGCCGGAACCTCAGCAGGCAGAGTTGGTGCGCCAAATAGGTCTTCGCCAGCAGGGGCTTCTGCAGGTGGCTTGGTAGGCGTACCAAAGGGATCGGCTGACGGATCAGTGGCTGAAGGCATCGGCTCCGTTGGGAGCGGTGAATTAACCTCTGCTTGGGGTGGCGTAGTTTCGGGAGTCGGTTTAATGACCGATTTTGGATCCACAGCTGGCTGGGTGGGCGTAGCAGGTTTCACCGCATCTGAGGGACTGAGCTCGCCGACTGGATTGGCGGCTGGTACCGGCACGCTCGATTCTGGTTGCATCGGTACAGGTTTGGTCGGGACCGGTGTAGATTCAAGCGGTGCTGAATTAGATTCAGTCGGTGTCGAGTTGCTTTCCATCCCTGGAATGCTCAAAGGAGCCGACTCGCTGCAGCAAGCTGCAGACTGGTTCATCGGAATTGATATCGACGGCTGCGTATCACAGCAAACAGCAGCTGAAATGCTGGGCGTGGACGTTTCGCAGCAAGGTGTTTCAACAACACAGCTACTCGTATTGGACCGTTTCAAAAATCGAAGCAAGCCGCGTCCAGCCCAGGCTGGATTGAACGTCATCAAGACGGTTAGCGTGGCAACTGTTGTACAACGAACCCAAAATCGAAAACTCTTTGACATGGAGCCATCTCCTCCCGTAAGCCGTGCGCAATCCGAATGTGTAATAATGAAGTTGTGCCGAAGTCCCAAGTTATGCTAGTCACCTACAGCGTACTGAGCAAGCATTGACCATGTCGATCGCGAGCCTAATACGCCGATTTTTCACTTATCGGCCTCGATTAGGGAGCAACGCTTAACCGCTTCCGAACACTTCACCGCCAATTAGGTGGAGCCGTTCCATGCCCCAAAATCTGGGCGTTGTACACCGCAATCCTGCGCCCTACTGCGGTTTAGGCAAACGATTTCGGTTTCGAAAGCCTAAACTAATAGGTAGAGTATACGCAATTTGCCGTTTGTTCTTGCTCCTATTAAGGCGGGAGAATTATTAAAGTTATGGCTAGCAGGATTTTGAAATTTCTGTTTCGCAATTGGAGTTTGGAGCGGAAAAGCCTGCTTTTCATCGGCCTGTCGCTGTTGATCTCAATTTGTGCCGCTTTTTGGTTTGTTCAAAAAGTGGCTGAACGCTTGGTGAAAGAAACGACACGACAAGTTGCTAATGATTACGCAAACATGAGTCTGGCTTGGACACATGTTGAAAAAGGGCTGCTGTTGTCCGGCAACTCGCCCAATATTCCAGCGGGCGCTCATGCAGCAATGCGAAAATACTTGCTCGAAAACGCAGATTACAAAACTCAGTTATTGATGCTCGATCCAGTCTCTGAACATGATGCACTCAATGACGCGCGGGGGCCAGCCACTCCTGAAGAACGAGCCATTCTTGAAGACCTCCGCGATCGACAAAAACAGCATTTGCAAGAGGCCAAGCAAAAAGAACTCGCGAATCAGGCAGCGGCGGTCCAGAATGGTACTCCAAGCCCGACAACTACTGAAACGGCCGAAATGGAACTCGAGCTTTACTCACGAAATTCACCGGGCCAACGCAAACTATTTTACGAGATGGGACCCGTCTTCGAGCCAGGTGAGCCCGAAAAAAGTTATTACGTTTACTATCATCCGATTACTTTCCCATCGGCCTGCATGGAATGTCACGCAAGAAACGATGGTAGAAAAGGAAGTGAATACGCTCCGGTTCGTTTTCTTCAAGTCTCTATCCCCTACGAAGATGGGCAGGTTTGGTCGGCTCAAGTGATGGCCCAAATGATTGCGGTGGCTATGGTCACCTTGGCAGTGTCCATTTTGATTCTGCATTTTGTTCTTCGAAAACTTGTCATCCAGCCGCTTCATCACTTGCGAAACGTCAGCGACGAGATCAGCCGTGGCAAGTACGACTTGCGAGCCACAATCGATACCGACGACGAATTCAATGAACTTGCCGAAGCGTTCAACCGCATGCTTCGTCACTTGACCGAAAGCCAAAATCAGCTCCAACAACTCAACACACAGCTCGATGGCAAAGTCGACGAACTGGCTCGTGCAAATTTGAATTTGTACGAAGCCAATCGATTAAAAAGCGATTTTTTGGCCAACATGAGTCACGAATTGCGCACGCCGCTGAACAGCATTATTGGCTTCAGCGACGTTCTTTATGACATCACCTCGCTCACCGACAAACAGAAACGATACGCGTCGAATATTCAAAAGAGCGGAAGGATGTTGCTGGAGATGATCAACGACATCCTCGACCTCGCCAAAGTCGAAGCAGGCAAAATGAACGTCGGCGCCACGTCGTTTGATCTCGGTATCGTCGCCCACGCTCAATGCGATATGCTCCGCAGCTTGATCGAAGAGAAAAACATGGACCTTCGGGTAAGCATTTCTCCTGAAATGACCAATATTTATCAAGATCAACCCAAGATCCAACAGATCCTCACCAACCTACTCTCCAATGCGATCAAGTTCACTCCTGACGGAGGCTTGATTACCCTAACAATTGGTTGCATCGGAGAAGACCTGTTTCACATGACCGTTGCCGACACGGGCGTTGGTATTCCGGAATCTGATTTTGACGTGATTTTTGAAAAATTTCGACAAAGCAACTCAGTTGTTCAAGGCAGCGGCCTTACCCGCGAGTATTCGGGGACCGGATTGGGTCTGTCGATCGTAAAGGAATTATGCAAGCTGCTCGGAGGCGAAATTCGATTGTCCAGCCAACTTGGAACCGGTAGTACGTTTCAAGTAATCCTACCGAGACACTATATGCCCGAACCTCTCACGTGCCCGCTGACCAGTCCAGACGCTGATCTAGCGACCACCGTCTAACACTACAGTGTACAAGGACGCTTCGCAGCACACTTTAATGCTGACGCTGCTTTTGCGGAGCAAAAGGCGACACCGCTGCGCTGTAGTAGTTAACGCTGTAAAGCAATTGGACCAGGATATGTAACTGCCCCAGTTGTAGCCTAAAGAATTGGGACAATTGTTCGACACTCTAATCTCAATACACTGCGAAATATGTCACACAATGTAATCGGCTGCGATATCGGCGGTGCGAATTTAAAACTAGCCGACAGCTCGGGGCACTGTGTCTCGATTGCGTTTCCGATGTGGCTGAAACCTGACGCCTTGGCATCCACATTGCACGAGATGCTCGGTGCGTTTCAAGTTTCAGACGATACCTATCTGGCAGTGACAATGACCGGCGAACTTGCCGATTGCTTTGCAACTCGCCGCGAAGGGGTGCGTCAAATTCTCTTGCAAGTCAAACACGTCTTTTCCTATGAGAGAATCCGCATCTACGCCGTCGGCAACCATTGGCTTTCGACCCAACAAGCTCTAGCAACACCTTGGGAGGTTGCTGCGAGCAACTGGCACGCGCTCGCGACCTGGATCGGAGCATTGGACGCTCAAAACGTCGATTTAGTTCTCGATATCGGCTCGACAACAGTCGACATCATCCCGATGCAACCTGACGCTTGCGGGTATTCACGTCCGGCAACTCCCGCACGAACCGATCGCCATCGACTGGAACTTGGGCAACTTGTATACACCGGACTCGAAAGAACACCAGTTGCAGCCATCGTTCGCGAAGTAACCGTGGACGGACGTAACTGTCCAGTGATGGCCGAGCGTTTTGCCATCAGTGACGATTGTTATATAGCTCTCGGCCTTACGCCCGAATCGCCCAGCGACTGCGACACAGCTGACAATCGACCGCGTACAAAAGCTCACGCTCACGCCCGCTTGGCGAGGATGATCGGCGAGGACTCGGAAACGCTTTCGCTGGCCGCTACGCAGCAAATTTCCGACCAAGTCATTGACGCTCAGGCTACTCAAGTCGCCACAGCGATAGCTCGCAATTTACCTCACTTTGTACCGAGTATCGAGGCCGCAAACATCACAGCCGTTGGTCATGGTCGTGCGCTGGCGATACGTGCTATTGCTAAGTTGAAGCAGTCAGCCCCGGTTGTCACTTGGTTAGCCGAGCGGATGTCGCCTTCAGCCGCCCGCTGCGCCCCTGCGCTCGCTGTTGCAAATCTACTTGCCAATCACTTGGACGAACAGAAGTAAAGCTTCAGCCAGAGATTGCGTGGGCGGCATTAAGTTGGACGGCTTTAGGCGGGTGGCTCCTGCCTAGTGCGCGGGCTTCAATTCCGCGGCGAATGGTCGCACCCGTCGGGAGCGACCCACTGAAACTGCATCGGAGAATCCCATACTCGGAAGATGCCTTTTCTCTACGCTTTTCGACAATAGCGTGCCGCGCTGATGTGATAGAATTTACTAACGACACAGCTGGTCGGCCGGATTACAATGCGAGCCAAAAGGAAATCCTATGAAACGCAGCATTTGTTCCGGTGGCTATATTCGTTCTATTCAGTTTGTTCTATCCGTGGTTCTCGCTACGACGGCCAGCGCCCAATCGCTCGAGTTGGATCTCAAACGCTTGTCACCCGACGGCTTGGCTGCTGAAGCGATGCGCGAGGGCGACGCGGCTCGCGGTGCGATCGTGTTCTTTCAGCCCACAATGGTTTGCTCAAAGTGCCACGCCGTCGAAGAATCCAAAGCGACTGGTCTAGGGCCACTGTTAACAGGAAGCAAAGAGCCGCTCAGCAACGCAGCGCTCGTTGAATCCATCCTCGAACCCTCGAAGTCTATTCGCAAAGGATTTGAAACGGCGAGTGTCATCACGACTGATGGCAATACGGTCACGGGATTGCTGATCAGCCGCGACGACAAGCAAACGACGCTGCGTGATGCGACCGGAAAAACAACTTCAATACCAGCCGCTGATGTAGAGCAGTTTGCCCTTCAACCGCTGTCGCTAATGCCTGCTGGACAGCTAAACCAATTGACCAGTCGCCAGCAAGTGCTCGACCTGATTCGTTACTTGGTTGAAATTCGCGACGGCGGAGTCGCAAGAGCCCGCGAGCTGCAACCGTCGGAAGCTTTCTTAACTCTGAAATTGCCCGAGTACGAAGCTCACGTCGATCACGCTGGGCTAATACGTGAATGGGATGATGATTCGATGAAACGAGGCGAAGCGATCTACCGCCGCGTATGCGCTAATTGCCATGGCACCAAGGATCAGGCCGGTTCGTTGCCGACGGCGCTTCGCTTTGCAGAAGGTAAGTTTAAGAATGGAAGTGACGCGCTGGCCATGTACGGCACTTTGACGCGAGGGTTCGGCTTTATGGCCGCACAGAGCTGGATGGTCCCATCGCAAAAGTACGACGTCATTCACTATATTCGGGAGACGTTTCTCAAACCGCACAATTCCGCGCAGTTCAAAAATATCGACGAAAGCTATCTTGCGGGCTTACCCAAGGGCGACACTCGCGGACCGGAACCGAGCAAAATCGAAGCTTGGAGCGCGATGGATTACGGCTCCAGCCTCGCGCACTGTTACGAGATTCCTGGAAAGCGGTTGAACATTGCCTACAAGGGCCTCGCGATTCGATTGGACAGCGGCGCAGGGGGCGTTTCTCGCGGTTCGCAGTGGATGATTTTTGATACTGACACGTTGCGTATGGCTGCGGGTTGGCAAGCGGATATGAAAGACAAGAGTCAGCGGTTCATCGATTGGCGGGATATTCAGTTCAATGGCGAACATGGTATTCATCCGCGAATTGTTGGAGACGTTACTTTCTCGAATTCAATCGCACCAGGTTGGGCCAATCCACTGACAGGTTCATTCAAGGATGATCAGCGAGTCGAGGGCCGCGACCAGCGAATCTACGGTCCGCTACCGCGCGAGTGGGGCAAATTCAAAGGTCTTTATCATCATGGTTCCAAAGTGATTTTGTCCTACACGATCGGCAACACAGAAGTGCTTGAGATGCCGGGACGTGGCGACGAGGATGAGTCAAAACTGACAAGAGTAAAGGCCAATGTCAACGGGCCAACAGTACAGCTTTCCGCAGACGATACTCATTCCGTCGCATATTTAAGGTCATTCAATATTGGGCCGCGCGAACGCGACGTAGAAATACAAGTTGCTGAAGATTACGATGGAAGTAAGTTGATGGTTGATTTTGTGGGGACGCAGCCATCGAGCAACTTCAGTCGCAGTGAACAGATAGAGTTGTTTTCCGTAACAGGCAATTTGCGATTGAAGATAAAAGCAGGTAACCAACCGGTGTTTTTCAAACTGCGGTTGCTTGGCTTGTCCAAGCCGATTGCCTCAGGTGAGTCGTGTGTATTTAGTAATCCCTCTAGTCCCACGGAAGATCTCAGCACTTTTACAAAGGGCGGTCCAGCACGTTGGCCGCAAGTGCTCGAAACGCAACTTGTGTGCGGCAACGAAAATGGCCCATTTGCCTCCGACGTTTTGACGGCACCAGAAAACAATCCATGGTTGGCTCTACCACGTTTTACCGGCTTGGATTTCTTCCGCGACGGTAGCATCGCAGCTTGCACCTGGGATGGCGACGTCTGGCATATCCGCATGCAAGATGGCAGCAACACGCTCAAATGGCAGCGCATCGCATCGGGACTGTACCAGCCCCTTGGTTTGAAGATCATTAATGAAAAAATCCACCTGACGTGCCGCGATCAGTTGGCGATACTGCATGATTTGAATGGCGACGGAGAAACCGATTTCTATCAATGCTTAAACAATGACCACCAAGTCACAGAGCACTTCCACGAGTTCGC
>JANNNN010000232.1:0-5272 GCA_031398555.1 Planctomycetia bacterium
GCCGTCGATGCGTTTCCTGATGGTATGTTCAATCGCGGCAACCGATTGAATACGGTCGTTCCGCCTCATAAATCCATGCTTATTGCTGGCCCATGCTCAAACAAGATTGAGTGTCTAGCGAGATTGCTGGATCGACGGACGACGCGCAGCGCCATCGCGGGTTCGATTGCAGTGCTGACGATTCGCTCGTGAGTCTTTGGGCATTGGAGGCTCTTTGAAGAGATCGCTTGCGTGATCAACGCTTCGAAGACTTTGACCATCGGTGTTGGAAGCCGGGAGTTAGTGGCAGACAAAAACCCTTCGAGAAAATTTCCATTGGAGCGGTTGTGCCTGAGCAGATGAGCGACCGCCGCACCAGAACTCATGCGATCAACGGTTGCTTACCAGTTGTTTGATTCGCCGCAAGGAAATGCTACAATCGCTGAACGCTTTCCGCTCCCACGAAACCACAAAACGCAAGGCGGAACAATCGGATGCACCAAAGTTCGCGATGGCGTACTTGCTTACCCTCAAATTTACCGCGCGAACTTGGTGATCCGTGTCGTTCGGTGGACAAAACATGAAAACACGATCCGTCATTTTTGAAATGATGTTTCTGCAGGCAATCATTGTGCTCATAGGCATTGGCACTCTTGCCTTCTTGCTCTGGGAACCGCATCTCGAGGGCAGAAACGCCAATGCTTCTCCCTACGAAACCTATTTCAACGACCCCTTTCTTGCGTACGCATACACTGCGTCCGTTTCGTTTTTCGTGGCGCTCTACCATGCATTCAAGGTGCTTGGATTCGCGGGAACAAATCGGTTGTTCTCGTACGCTGCCGTTAAAGCTGTGCGAACGATACGGTTCTGTGCGATTGCAATGATCGCTTTTGTCGTCGTTGGAGAGGTCATTATTCTGCCAAACGCCGATGAGCTGCCGCCTCCGCTTTTCATGGGTCTGCTCATTTTTTTCGGCTCGACAGTGATTGCCGCCGCAATGTCGATGTTTGAAAAAAGTCTGCTGAATGAGATTGGTATTCCATCTGAAAGCCATTTACCCGCGTAACAAGATCAGAATCGTGAAACGCTTGGAAGGTGTCCACCGAACAATCCATTGCATCGAAGTGGCGGATCGGCTAATTGGACCTTTAGAGACTTTACTTGCCGCCACTCGATGAACGGTGTCGTTCCTCCTTTGAGAATTGATGACAAGACCAACTGCTTACATTGAAACGACTGTCATCGGGCACTTGGTTGGTCGAATGCTTTCCGACCCGATTGTTGCGGGCCGTCAGACCGTGACCCGCCAGTGGTGGCCGACGGCCATTGTGGAATACCGTTTCTTTGTTTCCAAGGTTGTCGCGGACGAATGTGCTGCTGGTGACCCTGATGCCGCGAAAGAGCGACTCGAGGTCTTGGACTCACTTGAATTCCTCGCTACCTCGCCGTCTGTGGACGAGCTTGCACGCAAGCTAATTGAGGAATTTGCCGTGCCGAAAACCGAACCTCGCGATGCAGTTCACATTTCGCTGGCGGCGGTCAATGGGCTAGAATACTTGGTGAGCTGGAATTTCAAACATATCGTAAATCCGACGACTCGTTCTGCGATTGAACGCGTTTGCCGCGACGCTGGTTTCGTACCACCGATGATTTGCACGCCTGATGAACTTATGGAGGCTTGAGAATGTTACCCGATTCAATAACCGATGAAATTCGGGGGATTCGCCGCGAACTTGCAGCACAGTTTGGCAATGACCTTGACCTGATCCTCGCGGATATCCGCAGGCGAGAAGCCTCGGATGGTCGTACCTATGTGTCATTTTCGCCGCGTGTCTTCCCGCAAAAAAGGGACGAACAAAACGATGCACGTGCGTTCTGGAAATGGTTTGAAGACAAGCGGGAGGAACTCCCGCCTGAGTAGCTCTTAGCCAGAGGCTCAGTATCGAGTGTTGCAGCGTTGCTATAAGGCATCGGCCGAAGTGCAACGTTGAAGCGTACACAGAAAGGAAGCGAGGATGAAAGGTAGGGAATAGCTACCCCGCCCTGAATGGTATCGAGCCCCGAAATTCTTGTTACTGTCGGATTCTGCCCAAGGTGTGTGCATACTGGAAGGCAATACCCAACATCGCGTCATGGCGAGTGATGTTGGGAGACCCGGGGTCCAACGCCCATTCGCGCTTCACATTATGTCGTCAAAGCAACCAGAGAGAGCCCAACTGTTCTTGCTCGGCATGGATCCCAACCATGTCGCTGCGAGTATGCATCACCAATCCGAAGAGGAGAGGCTTGCAAACGACATTGGGCAGTCGGATAGACGAATAGTACCGCAGCAGCGTACAGCCCAAGTACGTGAAATGAAGCTGGGTAACTCCAGTGAAGGGAAGGCGTCTAAGCTATCACGCGAATCAAGTGGACCACTGACCAGACCCAGCGTTGGAGACTCAGTGATAAGTCGACTTATTCGCATCTCCGATCGAGCGAAAAGCAACTGCGAAGAGGTCTTTAACAACCTTTTCTCAGCGATGACCGTAGACCTGCTACGGCATGCTTTTTACAAACTAGAACGAGGCAAAGCGTCGGGCGTTGATGGTCAAACGGTGGAGCAATACGAAGTTGATTTAGAGAGCAATCTCCAGTCGCTCGAGAACCAGTTGCATCGTGAAAGCTATCGCCCGAACCCAAGTCTTCGCGTCGACATCCCGAAAGGGAAAGGTCAAACGCGACCGCTTGGTATAGCGTGCATCGAGGATAAGCTCGTGCAAAGAGCTGTTGTGATGATCCTGGAACGAATCTACGAAGAAGGTTTCTTACCGATATCTTTTGGCTTCCGACCGAAGAAATCATGCCACGATGCATTAAGTGTGCTTGGCCAAGACATTGCCACCGGCAGAGTGAACTGGGTGAGCGATGCTGACATCAAAGGCTTTTTCAATAACGTTGATCACGGGCACTTAATGGAGCTTCTCGCGATCCGCGTGAGTGATCCCAAGTTGCTGAGATTGATCGAGCGATTTTTGAAAGCTGGAGTCATGATCGACGGACACTTTGAAGAGACCGACGACGGAGTGCCGCAAGGTGCGGTGCTATCACCTTTACTGGCGAATGTATATCTTCACTACGTACTGGACCTATGGTTCGAACGTGATGTGAAGCCACGCTTGGAGGGTGAAGCTACGATGGTGCGTTATGCAGATGATTTTATCTGCACGTTCGAATTTGAACGCGATGCGCATCGCTTTCAAGAGGTCTTGAAGAAGCGTTTAGGTCGATTCTCGTTAGAGTTAGCTGAGGACAAGACGAAGTTACTGAGATTTGGCCGTTTCGCAGAGCGTGACTTAAAACGCCTGGACGGCCAAAGCCCTGGTACGTTTGACTTCCTTGGTTTCACGCATTACTGTGGCCACAGCCGTACCGGCAGATTCAAATTAAAGAGGAAAACAGCCAGCAAGAAGTTGCGTAGCAAGTTTACCGATCTGAAGGAGTGGTTGCGTCATAACTTGACTCAACCTATCGACGAAGTCTGGAAGACGCTCAACAGCAAGCTTCGCGGGCATTATCAGTACTATGGGATCAATGACAATTGGCCGAGTCTGATAAAGTACCAGGAGACAGCGAAGCGATTCGCTTACCGCTGGATCTGTCGTCGCAGCCAGAAAGGTCGTATCAGCCTCCGGGATTACAGTGAATACTTGCAACGCAATCCGCTCGTTGGTCCATCCCGTTTAAGTGATCTGATCGCCAAGGGACGTACACTGGCGGCAGCCATGCATCGGTAGACAAGTGATAGCTGGGAGCCGGATGCGTTAACAGCGCACGTCCGGTTCTGAGAGGGTGCGGACACTCAATTGAGCAAGGATGATATAATGTGGCACCGCCAGGAAACTAGGCGGCAAACAGAGAACACAAACCTCATGCCTAAACTCAAGAGAATCCAAACTACTCGCCGCGAGTTGCGGATCGCGCATGTCCTGAAGGCAAGTCACTTGGCCGCAACCGCGTGATTTTGGTCGTTCTATCTTCAAACCGATGTCCAATTCTGACTACAAGATTGACGACAGCGATTCATTGGCGAAGCTGCCACTTGATAGAATAAATGCCGAAATTGCACGATGCCTCCACGGCTATCAAACCGGAGGAACATCGCAGGGACGCAAGGCGTTCTTCAAGAGACTGGTGTTGCTTGAACAGGTACGCGAAGAATCTCACGGCGTTCCCGCAAAATCGAGGCGGTTCAACTCGCGATGACGCTACATCGTGCAATGGCGACTGGTAACTAATGGCATTACCACGACGGCTGAACATCCTGACCGACGATGAACTGCATTTGCTTTCAGTTGATCGTCTACTTGCATATCGAAAGAAGGCGCTCTCCATTGAGAACTCATTGATTGCTTCGGACTACGTTGACGCTGCCAAAGATCTAGATCCTGAATTTATCTGGTTCAAAGATGACCCGAGATGGCAGGCCGTGTACAATCGGATTCTGGCCGTACTGAGTATGAAACAACGAAACGATTCATAACTTGGGTGGAACCTCTACCGCAACGATAAGACAGAACTAGGCGATGCACCACAGCGACGGGTACGGTGCGAATTCAAATTTAGATCAACCACCGTCGCGAGGTGATCGCGATCGTTCGTCCACGCGTTTGACCCATCGGTGTAAAATGCAATTTTCCGTTCGTCAAATGTTTGTCGCGATGACAGTGGCTTCACTAAATGCTGCTTTAGGAATCTATTTGCTACAGAATCGCATGCTCACCAACGGCCTGCTTGAATTCTGCAACTCGGGACTTTTGATTTTCGCAATTGTGCTGCAAATCGCTACATTCATTTTGGTCGCATTACGCGCAGACAAGAGAATCACAATCAAGAGATTCCTGATCGCGGGGATTGCCGTGACATTCGCAATGTTCGTGTTCACTCGTATGTACGCGGAATCGACTGGACGTTGGCTATGGGATCATCAGAGAATGTTTGCAACCCAATGGACACCGGTCGAGTTTATAGCTGGCCTATCCGCTTTGCTTGGTGTCCCGCTTGTCTGTATGCTGAGTACCACACTGACTGTTCTGCTTTGGAACACATTCGGGACGAACAAAGCCGTGCACCAAAGTCCGCGAACGGATCCAACTTAATGGTTGCCGTCACGCGCGGACTTGGTGACGGCGGTCGTTGAACTTGCCAAAACTGGAGAAGGTGCTTTTGAGACCTATTAACCATCATGGCATTAACGGTTCAGAACGTCTTTGCTAAATACCTTGATGGTTACCTTGAATCTAATGCTTGCTCG
>JANNNN010000265.1:0-2844 GCA_031398555.1 Planctomycetia bacterium
GGATTTACCCCCAGTTTGCCGAACTCGGAAGGGGTGGCGACGATCGCTTGCCCGAAGTGATGCAACCAAACGCGGTTGACGAGAACGCGCGCGACCAGCGGATGTTTGCCACTGGTCAGCCAACTCGCATAAGCAAGCCGCCGGCCACTGGTTGGCAGATTCGCATCGTGTTCGGGAATAGCCGGCAACTCGCCCTCGGGGGCAGCGATAGTTAGATCGGCTGGCAGAACTTTTTGTTTCGGTTGTTGAAATTCGCCGCGGTGAAACAGATGTGTTTCAGGCAAACGTTCGGGATTTTCCGTCAATGCCTGAATGAACTCTTCTTTCGGCTTGCGGGCTCGAATGTCGGCGATTTTAGTGTCGAACTTTTTAAGTTCTTCAGCGGCTTTCGGAAGATACTGATACAAAACGCCGGGCGATATATTGACGCTTGGATTTTGCTTCAACAACTGTGTTTGTTCAGCGGTTCGTTCTTTCTCTGGGGTCTTATACGCCGTATGCAGTCGTTCACGCAGCGGCTCTTCGTACTTCATCAGTTCTCTGTCGAGCGCTTGGGCCATGAACTCAGCTTGTTTTTTTCCCCGTTCCTCGGCAACTTGCTGAGCTTCCTTGTCGATAGCAGTTGCGTTCTCACGATCGGCGGCCGTGTACATAGATACTCGCCTTGCATCGGGGACTCGCCAATTTTGCCAATCCAAGGCGGGTTCAAAGATTGCTCGCATCGCATAGTAATCCAACTGCGAAATCGGATCGTAGCGATGATCGTGGCACTGAGCACAACCGACACTGACTCCAAGCAAACTCGAACTGACGATCTTCAATGTATCAGCGATGACCTTGTTGCGAGCCTCGGGGCTGTTGTCACCCGAGCCGGTACCGTCAGCGGCCATTCGTAAAAAACCGGTTGCCGTTAGCAACTCGATCTGCTGTGCAGTCCAATCGCCTTGTTTCGGTCCAGCTAATTCATCGCCCGCAAGCTGCTCGATGATGAAGCGATCAAAGGACTTGTTGGAGTTGAATGAACGGATCACGTAGTCGCGATACTTCCAAGCCCATGGCCGTTCTGCGTCCTGGACCGTCTGCCCTTCGGATTCAGCGTAACCAGCGACATCCAACCAATGCCTGCCCCAACGTTCACCGTAGTGTGGCGATTCGAGTAGACTTTCAATCAACTGTTCATACCAGTTTGCATCCGTGGATGTGTTCCAGCGAGTGAATTCTTCGCGCGTCGGTGGCAAGCCAATCAAATCAAAATACAGCCGTCGAATCAAAACTGAACGCTCCGCATCGGCTGAGAAACTCAATCCGGTAGGCATCGCTTGAAGTATCAGTGTATCGATGGGCGTCCGCGCTCGCATAGCGACTGATGTAGCGTTCACTTGTGGACGAACGATCGGGAGAAACGCCCAGTAGTTGCGGTCTTCGAAAGTGATCGGGATGCCCGGGCCAATGTGTTCCGGTTCGTCACGGTCTGTCTGCGCACCTGCAGCAATCCAACGTCGCAGGATTTCCAATTTTCCAAGTGGCAAATGGGCTTCGCCGGGAGGCATCTCATTGGCCGCGACGCGTTCAATTAACAAGCTGTCATCTGGCTTGCCCGGAAAGATGGCCTCGCCCGAATCGCCACCAGTGTGCATAAACCTGACTAGCCGGAGATCAAGATTGCCTTTTTTGTCGTCATTCGCACCGTGGCAATCAAAACAGTATTCGCGCAGGATCGGACGGACTTCGCGTTCAAACGAAACCTCATCAGGCTCTGAAGACTGTGCAATAGTTGTCATGAACAAGCAGATGAACGCGGGCAACCGCATCGCAAGTGGACGCGCAATAATCATATGGCAGGACCCGTAAGGCAGGCTGGGTAGGTGGCGACTGTATCAAAGGAGTCGCGGCGGGATCTCTGTATTTTAGCATAAACCTGCCAGGTTTTCCTATTTCACTTTCGATACCCGCTGGCAACGCTGTGACGCATTTTATAGTTCATCCATAATCGCATTTTACGGAATCCAGTTAGGTAGGTAGCTGGTTTCGTCAGAAGCCGGATCCTAAGGAGAGGTCGCTGACGAGCACCGGTTTCTCACGAAACCAGCGACACTCACTCCTCCAAAATGCCTCAAAGCAATGCCACCCAGAACGACCTGAACTCGAAGATTGAACGACAATTGCCGGAATATTCGGCAAAGCGAATAGCTACGGCAGGCAAAAATCATTCAATCAGAGCATTCGGCCAACGAATTTGGGTTCATCAGCTTCAGAATTCAATCCTGGCCTATCCTTTCTACATCCATTTAGAGATCCGGCAACTTGCGGCAGACCCAGCTCCAAATTGGGTAGAGGCTCAATCGTGGAACTTTTACTACTGCTCGTCATCCCTGCTCTATTGGCTTGGAGTGTCGTGTACCTTCGATTTAATGGAATCGTGGGCTGCCTGGTCGCATCGCTGCTGGCCGGGACCGTGTTAGGGCATCCCTTCTTTCACATCTCTGTCATTACCCTCGATCGCTTGATCGTAGGCGTATGCATCGCTCTATTTTTTGGCTACCAGATCCGGGGGTGGAACCAGCCGAGAGTTTGGTCATCGGCTGATTTGCTGTTTGCTGTCTTCCTATCTGCAATTGTTCTAACGACGTTCATCCAGCCTCCTTTAGAAGATCGTGCAGGCACAGTCAGTAAGTTGGTCTTCTTCTTCCTTTTGCCGGCGGTGATGTATGTGATCGGCGGTCAAGTAACGTTGAATCCCAAGCAACTGCGAATGATGTTCGCAACGTTTGCCGTTTTTGGAATCTATCTCTCATTGACCGCCGTGGCCGAGAAACTCAATTGGACCTGGGCTGTTTATCCGAA
>JANNNN010000333.1:0-5511 GCA_031398555.1 Planctomycetia bacterium
GGCAGTGCCGGTTGTATTGACGATGTCGGCCAATTCATCTTGGCGCTGCATCAAGCCCAATAGCGGATCTTGGCCTTTCACAATGTCATTGGGACCTGCCACCAAGAACCCTGTCCCGATCGGCTCGCCAAGCACATCGCCAGCGATCTGCTCGCGCACAAATTGATCGTAAGGTTTATCGGCATTGAACGCGTTGATGACCCAATCCCGATAAGGAAACGCGTTCGGTCGCTCGCGATTGGTTTCAAAACCATTTGTTTCGCCAAACCGTACCAGATCCAACCAATGAGTCGCAAGTCGCTCGCCGTAGCGTGGACTTTCCAAAACGCGTTCCACCAACAGGTTCCACGAATCCTCACGATCGTCTTTGATGAACTCGTCAACTTGCTGTGGAGTAGGTGGCAAGCCATGCATCACCAAATAGATTCGACGTATCAAGCGTCGCTTCTCAGCAGTTTGCGACAACTTTAAGTTAACTTCGCTCAAGCGATTTTCGATGAAACCATCAATCGGATTGCCGTCAATTGATGCCGGCACGGTCGGTCGACTTAGGGGCTGAAACGACCAATGGTCCAATTTCTTGTTCGCAAGTTCACTGCGAGCTTCCACCCAAATCGATTCGTCTTCAACCCAAGCCCGCAGCTTATCGATGTCCGCTTGCGGCAGAGGGTCGACGTCGGGTGGCATTCTTAATTTTGCATTCGAGTCTGTTATGCGTTCGATCAGATGACTGCGAAGGCTGCTGCCCGGTGTAATCACCGGCTCGCCTGAATCACCACCTCGCAATGCGCTGACTAGCGTATCCAAACGCAGCTTCGATTCTTGCACTTCGGGCCCATGACAGGCAACACAATGTTCGTTCATTATCGGCAGGACATCTGCTTTGAAATCCACATCTGCAATGGCTGTGTACGTTGGTGGAGCCAACAGGCAAAAGCAAGCGATGTAGAAGCGAGACATCATGAGGCGGGTTTCTCGAGCCCAAGCGAATAAAATGTAGGATGGGACCATTTGTCCCGTCCGTCCTTTAGCTGGCGGTGCACAAGGTAGGTTCGCCTAGTATAACTAAATCCAAGCTCAAGGATATTTGCCCCCGATGCACTCGATCTGGTAAGTTGTGGTTTTAAGTTATCGGATCTGTGCTTAACCCGACCGACTCGATATTGTGGCAGCCCTTCCCAGTCACATGAACTATCGCCAAGAAATTAAATCATGCTTGACCAACCGCAAAACGACGACGATTCAGTCGACTCTCCGGAAGCATTCGGAGACTGGCTCGAAGCCAACCGAGCTCACCTGTTGGTCATTTTACAACAGAAAGCGAGTGCAAAACTGCGGAGCAAAATCGACGCCGATGATTTGCTCCAAGATGCCGCATCCCGTGCGGTAAAAAGCGTCGCGGGCATGAAACTTGAACCAGCCGAGTTGATGCCGTGGTTCTTAAAAATTCTTACGCACACAATCGTGGACGCCCACCGCCACCATTTTGGCTCGCAGAAACGTGACGCCGCTCGTGAATTCTCTGTCGATGCGAATTTACCAAATCAAGGCGATCAAGCCGGCCAGCTCGCAGACTTACTTGCTGCCAGCATCACCAGTCCTAGCCAAGCTTTTTCCCAGCATGTTCGCCTAGGTCGCATGCAAGAAGCTCTCAATCAATTGCCCGACGATGCGCGGCAAGCTATCCACTGGCGGTTTATGGAAAGCCTTTCTAGCCAAGAGATCGCCAGCCGCCTGAATAAATCCGATGGCGCAGTTCGGGTTTTATTGTCTCGCACACTCAAGAAGCTCGAAGATCTTCTGAACGATGTGCGACCCAGCGGATAACTGCATCCGAAACTTCGCCCCATCTCACAACGGTTGCATCTCTCAAATGGTTCGGCTCGCGCGACGAGCAGCCGCTTTAGGGTGCTTTCGGGTAGCACATTTAAATTTGGCACGCCCGACCGTAATCACCTAAGTGCGTGCGATTTAGCTCGCCTAGTAGGGTCATTACCGCACAATAAAAAAAAACGACGCCGATTCAGTTTGCGCACCTTTTTCGCCAATCGAGCTTCATCAATGGCTTTTAACAAAACAGAATCACTGTTAGGGTCGCTTTTACTGGCCGATGCCTATCCGCATGAGGTCAGTTCCAAGATTGAGCTCATTGAGACACATATTTCGTGGGTGTTTCTGGCTGGAGATTTCGCTTACAAGATTAAGAAGCCGATCGAAAACAGCTTTCTCAACTACACGACACTGGCGTTACGGAAACACTATTGCGACGAAGAACTGCGCCTCAACCTACGATTCGCACAAGCGATCTATCTCGACGTCGTAGCGATCACGTCAACCGATGGCCAAATTCGAATCGGTGGATCAGGCGTTACAATTGAGTACGCAGTTCGAATGCGTCGATTCGCAACGGATGCACTGCTTAGCCATCGAGTTTCACACAGTCTCGTTCACGTGAATGACGTACAATCTCTGGCTGTCCGTATCGCAGATTTTCACGCGCAAGCTGCAATCGCCGAACCGTCAAGTCGCTTCGGGACGCCCGATCTCATTCGCAATGAAGCAATCGCAAACTGCCAAGACATCACTGAGTCGCAAATTCCGCACACTTTGGAAGTGGTTGAATTATTGGACCATTGGACGGTCCGAAACTTCTCCCAACTTCAAAGTCAGTTTGAAACGCGCAAGCTGACCGGTCACATCCGCGAATGCCATGGCGATCTGCATTTGGGGAACGTTTTGCTCTGGAACGAAGAGCTTCTACCATTTGACGGGATCGAGTTTTGCGATGATTTTCGTTGGATCGAAACGCTCAGCGATGCAGCCTTCACCGCCATGGACTTTGCCGCCTATGGTCGAATGGATCTTTGTCATAGTTTTACAAACGCCTACTTTGAATCTACCGGCGACTATGCCGCACTCGGCTTGCTGCAGTGGTATTTAGTCTATCGAGCAATGGTGCGAGCCAAAGTCGCGGCGTTAAGGTTACTACAAACTGAACCAATGACTCCAGAGCGCGCGACCGCCGAGCATGACCTTGATTCGATGTTAAATCTAGCCAGCCGCTTTACGCGATTGAATGCTTCTAAACCGTCTCTGTGGATTACGTACGGATTGAGTGGCAGTGGCAAGACAACTGGATCTGAACAAGTCCTTCAGCGACACGGCGCTATCCGAATTCGGGCGGACGTCGAACGCAAGCGACTAGCTGGCATGCAAGCACGCGATAGAGCAGCCAGTGGCGAGGAGGGCGCTTCGCGACTGTATTCAAGTGAGATGACAACTGCAACCTATCAACGACTAACTGAGCTGGCCAAGCGACTCCTTGGCAGTAATTTTAACGTCATCGTCGATGCGACATGCTTGCTCAAATGGCAGCGAGATCTCTTTAGGAACCTAGCTCATCGGTTGCACGTTCCATTTCGAATACTCGCCTTTCACGCCGACTCCACTACATTGCGACACCGAATTTCACAGCGTCGAAACGAGAATCGCGACGCGTCGGATGCAGATCTGTCCGTGCTCGAATCGCAACTAAAAATGCAGCAACATCTCGACGCCGACGAATTACCATTCGTAGGCGCAATCACGGAGTAGGCTGATTTTGAACCTTGATAAATGGGTCAACGCAATCAGCGAGCGGGACTCGGTAGAACGAGCTGCAAGCTATTCCCTTCGCGATCGGATCGCATGCCTGCAGCAGTTTTTTCCCATTGCGGCTATTTCGAGGTCAGAGTGCGTCGAAGATGTCCACCAATTACGAACTACCGCGCGACGCGCTTTGGCGGTGCTAGAAGTCTACGCTGAATTGTTTCCGACTAAGTCCACCGAACGCGCCAATGCGTTCATCGAGCAACTCCAGGAACGACTTGGGCGACTCCAAGATCACGTCGTCGCCCATAAATTGTTTTGCAATTGGAATTCAAAACGGAATCGAATCAGCAGGTCATGTGATCTCGAGTCGTTAATTCAGGGAGAATTTGAAATGCTCCAAAAAGAGCAATACGGCTTCGCGGCGTGGTGGACGCCAGCTCTAAAAGCAGAGATGCGTGAAGCCTTCAACCAACTCGCCAGCTAAATTCCCATGGCGCTTAAACCGTCCGCGATTTTCGAGAGTGACAAAGTTAGACTGGGGTGTCGCGCTTCGAAAGCGGTAATGGCAGATCGCAATCGTTCTCCCACCGGCAATGAAGCGTCCGCTGAGTCGACGGGCTCCACTTCATCGGCTTCACCCCCTCCAGCGCGATCGATGGCCACTTGAATCTCGCCCAGGAGGATCCGTAAAGAGTCCAGAGTTTTCTCGTCCAGCTCTGGGTTACCTGACAGCTCTTCGTGTAATTTGAGCAGCGTTTGCGACAGTTCTTCAGTCGTCATGATTTCCTCAGTTAGTATCCCGTGTCTCAGCCAATTCGTTTTGCAACAGTGTCGCCTTTGGCTCTGGCAAGTAGCGTTTGCAGCCGAGTTATAGCACTCAGAGTTTCACGCCGCCGGCGCAATTTCGCTTGATAGTAAAACAAAGTCAATCCTCGCTCCCGCTACTTTCGCAGGAGCGAACGGAGGCAATCATCACTCCAAAAAATGTCAGCTTTTTCTCAAAAGTTGCGTCGAGGTCGACATTGGCTTAGGAGCTTCCATTGTACGCTCGAGTATTATAGAAAATACCCTTTCCTACCTCTCTGGCAACCGCATCGCACTCGAATTGAAGACACCGTGCTTGAATAAAGTTTTTAATTCGTAGCCCAGAATCTCTACCAACCTTTTGTTTCTAGCACATTCTGCGCCAGGAGTTTGTCACCCATGGGTTTCGTCGGTTCGCAGTGGGCGATATACTAGTCTTCTTACGTACCCGAGTTCCCACCCGCGATGCTGAGTGGCGCACAGAGTTGGAGTACGCGAATGTAAGGCGAATTCTTACTGAGCAACGTAAAGTCTTACCTGTAAACGACTTGGCCGGATGGTGGAATGGCAGACACACAGGACTTAAAATCCTGTGCCTAGAAATGGGCGTGCGGGTTCGAGCCCCGCTCCGGCTACCTTTTGTATTTTGCCCAGACTTGACTGAAGCTGCCTGCAATCGACTTTTCCTCGATTTTGCAGGCGTTTCTTGCGGGATCTCTTCCGACACTTCCTTCATCGAGTTGTCCCCATCTGCCTCAGATTGACATTCCTCGTGTCCACCGCGGTGTCCACAAACTCTTGGCATCAGATTAATCGCCAAATCAAGGTCACTTCCAGCAACCTGCCAATAGTGTTCTTTGGCAATCTGTTCCGTATGCCCACAAATAGCAGCTGCTACGTGGCCCGGAAGAGTTCGAGCTAAATCGGTCGAACCGCTAGCCCTTAAGTTCTGCCACAGCTTCGGCCATTGAGTCACGCCCGCGCTCTTGATGATCTTCTCAAGCGTAGTTCGCAGATTGGAGTTTCCATTGATGCCGGGGAAGAGATGCTCCTCGTCTGGCTCTATTTGACGTCGAAGCTCGATAAGCTCCGTTTCAAGTTCAGTGAACAATGGCA